>CAZKTB010000023.1:0-15903 GCA_964555485.1 uncultured Thiopseudomonas sp.
GAGCTGTACCACTTCATCGGCAAGGACATCATCAACTTCCACGCCCTGTTCTGGCCCGCCATGCTGCAGGGTGCCGGTTTCCGCAAGCCGACCGCGGTCAACGTGCACGGCTACCTGACCGTCAACGGTGCCAAGATGTCCAAGTCGCGCGGCACCTTCATCCGTGCCCGTACCTACCTTGAACACCTGCAGCCCGAATACCTGCGTTACTACTACGCCACCAAGCTGGGCCGTGGTGTCGAGGACCTGGACCTGAACCTTGACGACTTCATTCACAAGGTCAACTCCGACCTGGTCGGCAAACTGGTCAACATTGCCAGCCGCTGTGCCGGCTTCGTGCACAAGGGCAATGCCGGTGTGCTGAGCGAAACCAACGCCGCCCCCGAGCTGTGGGACAGCTTCCTGGCTGCTGAAGCCAGCATCGCCGAAGCCTACGAAAACCGCGACTTTGCCCGCGCCATGCGTGAAATCATGCACCTGGCCGACGATGCCAACGCCTGGATCGCCGACAAGGCCCCCTGGGCCATGAACAAGATCGACGGCAAACAGGATGAGGTTCAGGCCATCTGCTCACTGGGTATCAACCTGTTCAAGCAGCTGGTCATTTACCTCAAGCCGGTATTGCCGGTGCTGGCCAGCCAGGCGCAAGAGTTCCTCAATGTGGACAGCCTGGAGTGGAGCGACCTGCAAACCCGCCTGGCCAACCACCAGCTGAATCCGTTCAAGCCCCTGATGACCCGTATCGATGTCAAACAGGTTGAAGCCATGACCGAAGCTGCCAAAGAGGATCTGCAAGAAATGGAAAGCCAACAGCCCGCCGCTGAACAAAGCGAACTGGACAAGGATCCCATCGGTGATGAAATCAATTTCGATGCCTTTGTCGCCGTTGACCTGCGCATTGCGCTGATCGAAAAAGCCGAGTTCGTGGAGGGTGCCGACAAGCTGCTGCGCCTGACCCTGAACCTGGGTGGCGGTGTTACCCGCAACGTGTTTTCCGGTATCAAGAGCGCCTATCCCGAGCCCGAGAAACTTGAAGGCCGGCTGACTGCCTATGTGGCCAACCTGGCTCCGCGCAAGATGAAGTTTGGTGTATCTGAGGGCATGGTGCTGGCGGCCGGGCCTGGCGGCAAGGATATTTTCCTGCTGAGCCCAGATAGTGGTGCTGTGCCTGGTCAGCGCATTACCTGATTGGTTTTTTTCACTTCGGCACCAGGGGTGGGATTTTGCACTTTGGCGTCAGAGCCGGGCGTGGCCGGAGTCAGGCTGACGCTGGTTCGTGCCACTGAAGTGCCACAAACCGCTAATGCCTGACCCTCGGCCACACCCGGCCCGAATCTGCCTTGTGCGGGTGGAGGGATTGGCCCCGCTATCTTTGATAGCGGGGTGCTGTCGCAATGTGGGTTGCTGGTTTCAATGCAAATCAAACTTTCTTCAGCCTCTAAAAGACAGGTTCTTTGTCTTGAAGAGTTCAGACTTAAAAGCAACAGGAATCGGGCCGTGCTAATTCGACGAACACTACAGCTATTCGCCAGTCTGTTATTTCTCTGTGCCTTTCCCGGTCTAGCGAATGCTCAGGACTATGGCTATCCGCTTGCCAACCCTTTTGAGGCAACCATTGCCGGCACGCCCGGCCCTCTTATGCCCCCGTTGCCGGCTGACTCCCGGATCAAGCAGAAAGACTACAGTTTCAACCTGCGCCCGGAGCACGAGCATGGTTTGCCGGCGAATTTCTGGGCGGTGAAGCGGTTCAAGTACCGGCTGGCCCGGCAAAAGCACGAGGCGCCGCTGATTTTCATCATAGCGGGCACCGGTGCCCGCTATGATGCCGGCAGCATGGAGTACCTGAAAAAGCTGTTCTACGGTGCCGGCTTTCATGTGGTACAGCTGTCATCACCCACCAGTTACGATTTCATGGTTTCGGCATCCAAGCATGCCACGCCCGGCTACTCACCGCTGGACGCAGCAGAGCTCTATGCCATCATGCAGCGCATCAGCAAGCGTCACGACAACCTGCAGGTCAGCAGCTGGCATCTGACCGGGTACAGCCTGGGTGCCCTGCAGGCAGCCTTCATCAGCGAAATGGATCAGCGTCAGCAGGCTCTGGGCTTGCAGCGCACATTGCTGATCAACCCGCCGGTCAACCTGCATACCTCGGTCAGCAACCTGGACCGCATGGCCGAAGTCAGGCTGGATGACATGCCTGCTGGCGTTACCTTCTACCAGTCGCTGTTCGACCGGCTGGCCCGCTTCTTCCAGCGCAAAGGACGTTTCGATCTCAACGAAGCCATGCTGTTCGAATTCCAGCAGTCGGCCGAGGGGCTCAACGATGAACAGCTGGCCCTGTTGATTGCCAGCGTTTTTCGGCTCGCATCAGCCGACATCAACTATGTTTCCGACCTGATCAACCGCCGTGGCCTGATCACTGAACCGGGCCAGCGCATCAGTGACGGCACCAGTCTGACACCTTACTTCGAGCTGGCACTGCTCTGTGATTTCAACTGTTATTTGCGTGACCAGCTGCTGCCGTTCTGGCAGCAAAAATACCGTGAAGGCGGCGAGATCGAACAATTGATCCATGAAACCAGCCTGTATGCGTTGGAAAGCCACCTGCAACACAACAGCAACATTGCGGTAATGCACAATGCCGACGACATTATTCTTGGCGAGGGCGACCTTGAGTATCTGGACAGGATATTTGGCCCGCGCCTCAAGCTCTACCCGCGTGGCGGGCACCTGGGCAACATGGCATTTCACCGTAACGCAGCCGACATTCTGGAGTTCTTCCATGCAAAAGCAGACCACTAGGCTTGGTCTGGCCGGCTGTCTGCTGCTGGCCAGCTCCGTAGCCGCTGCCGGACAACCCGCATTCACCCGTCCGCTGGAGCAGCTGAATTTCAACCAGGGAGTTGAGCAATACCAGTTCGAACGCGCCACATTGCGTGCACTGCAGGTAAGCGATCCTCTGGAAGCACTTAACCGGCGCATCTACCGCTTCAACTACAGATTCGACCAGTATGTCTTTCTGCCGGCGGTACATGCCTATCGCAAGGTCACGCCACGCCCGCTGCGCAGCGGCATCAGCAATGCCTACGCCAACCTGAAGGAAGTCCCCACCATTGCCAACAGCCTGCTGCAGCTCAAGGGCAAACGGGCCATGCACAGCACCGCACGACTGTTGTTCAACAGCATTTTCGGGGTTGCCGGGCTTTGGGATGTTGCCAGCAAGATGGGACTGGAGCCGGTACAGGAAGACTTCGGACAAACTCTGGGGCACTACGGCGTGTCTCCCGGCCCTTACCTGATGCTGCCCTTTCTGGGTCCGTCCAGCCTGCGTGACACAGGCGGACTGACTGCCGACTTCCTGCTCGAGCGCGATGCCAACTGGCTGCACTATCCGGAAACCAGCCGACGCTATCCTGCGCTCTATGGCCTGGAAGTGATTGATCTGCGTCATACCACCGAGCTGAAATATGGCCAGCTCAACTCGCCATTCGAGTATGAAAAAATACGCTACATCTATATCAAGGCACGCGAACTGCAAATCATCGACTGAGCCTGCCAGCTACAATAATTCAAAAACCGTATCCAGCAGGCTGAAACAAAAGCTAATATGTGATTTCACAGATATCAGAATAACCCCTCATTTTCAGCAGAAAACAATCCGGTATAGTGAAAGAAGGCAACATCTGACTATGGATGCAGGGTGCAGACCGTGAAAAAACTGCTGTTCTGGACATTATTCATTTTGTTTGCCGGCACCGGACTGACCCTGCTGGCCGAAAAGGCTTCGTCCATTCACCACATCCAGCAGCACCGGCAGGAAAGCGCCGCCTACCAGGCTGGCATTCAGCGCAGCCTGCAGTCGGAGATTGACCATATTGTCGCCGACAACAGCAAACTGGCCGCCCAGCTGACCGCAGATCCCGAGTCATTCTTCCATCCGGAAAAGTCCGCTCTGCTGCAGGATGTCCGGTTTGAGCCGCCGCTGATCAGCATCTCGTTGTCACGCAATTTCAAGATCTTTCACGTCATTCCACAAGAAAGCAATGAAGCCATTGCCAACATGGACTATCTGCTGTACCCGGAAAACATGCGCTCCATCCGCCGTGCCTTTCTCTCCGGAGAAACCGTTATCAGCGAACCCTATGCCCTGCAACAAACCAGTCGAACGGGCATGATAGTGCGCAGCCCGTTATCCTTGCCTGATGGTCAGTCCGGCATGGTTTCTACCGCAGTGGACATCCCCGGCCTTTTGCTGAAGGCAGGGCATCATCAGGACAGATTTCAGTTGCTGATCGAGTTGCGCCATCCGCAATACAGCAATCAGATGGTCAAGGGTGACCGGGAAACCTACAGTCAGTTGCCGACGGGCGTCATTGTTTCGCTACCCGAAGAAGCCGTCTGGGAAATCCGCAGCCTGCCACTGAGCAGCGAGCACCAGAGCTACAAGCTGCGCCAGGACCTGATCCGGCTGGGCGGGGCTGGCCTGACTACTTTGCTACTGCTGTTTTGCCTGAAACGCCAGGGCCTGCTCAGCAACCTGCTGTCACCAAAGCACAAAAAGATCACGCTGCGCCTGTCGTTGCTGCTGCTGACAGTGACCCCGATTCTCCTGCTGACCCTGTTGTTCGAATTGCTGTATTACTCGTCGGTACAACAGGTCGGCCGGCAACAGCTCCGCCAGCAAGGCGAAACCCTGCTGCAACGGACCGACACCCAGATCAGGACAGTCCTGAGCACACCACGACAAGCAGCCTTCAACAGCGAGCTGTTTAACCAGGGTGTATTAGGGATTGACAAACCTGAAGACATGCTGGGCTTTTTCGCTACCCAGTTACGCATTCAGCCCCATCTCAGTTTTCTTGCCATGGCCAGTACCGAAGGCGATTTTTATGCCGTCAGCCGACCGCCCAACGGTACCGATCGCACCCTGCGCATGCAGTGGGCGACCAGGAAGACAGGACGTGAGATGCAGATTCACTGGGTCAATGACAACAACCGTCCCAGCAACAACTTCATTCGCGGCAATCCGTACTACGATCCCCGTGACAGACTCTGGTATCAGCAGGCGCAAAAAAACCTCAGCATGCAGTGGTACCCGCCCCATCTATACCTGACCCAGGACAGTAAGCAGCAATATGCCGGACTCGGCATAGGCATTTCAGCTCCGCTGTTTGACCACAACAACATCTTCATCGGCATCATCAGCGCCGATATTGCCCTGTCCCAGCTGGAAGACCTGCTGGCAAGTCATGACGACAGTAACCGGCAGAGCATTCTGGTGCTTAGCGAGGCGGACGGAACCCTGCTGGCAACCTCCGAACGGGACAGGCTGTACCAGTTCAACGACGGACAAATGCAACGACTGACGATGGCCAACAGTGAAAACCCGGTAATCCGGGCCATGACGGATAACGTTGCTCCAGACAACTCTCCACTGATCCGGGTTGATAGTCGTCCATACCTGCTGCTCTGGCAAAACATCACTCTGCCTGATGGTCCCGAGTTGCGCCTGAGCATAGCCATTCCCGCCAGCGGTCAGGATACGTTAACCGGCATGATCTGGCGTGATGCACTCTATGCCGGCTGGCTGGTGCTGCTTTTCAGCAGTCTGGTGGTGATCTTTGTCACGCACTGGATCTCGCAGCCGCTGCAGTCACTCGAGCGCTGGGCAGCGAAGCTCAGGCGAGGTCAGTGGAGTATTCCGCTGCCCAAAAAAAGCCCGATTCGCGAGCTGGCATCCCTGACCCATTCACTGGACAGCATGGCCTGTCAGCTCAAGGCGCACACCGCCGAGCTGGAACACCAGGTCAACCTGCGTACCGAGGAGCTGTCCAGGGCCAACCTTCTGCTGGAACAGCAGTCAATCACCGATGGTCTCACCGGCCTGGCCAACCGCCGCTATCTGGACCAGCAGTCCGCATTACTCTGGCAGCAGGCCCAGCGCTATGGCAATAGTTTTGCCCTGCTGATGATAGATATTGACTGGTTCAAGAACTACAACGATCACTACGGCCACCTGCAGGGTGATGATGCCCTGCGCCGGGTAGCACGGGTGCTGGAAGGCTATGCGCGCCGCCCGGGTGACCTGGCTGCCCGCTATGGCGGCGAAGAGTTCGTTTTGCTGCTTTCCGATACACCGGCAGATGTTGCCGCCAAAATTGCCGACAACGTTCTTGCTGCCATCAGTGCGGAACAGATCGAGCATATCCGCTCGCCACTGGGGCATGTTACTATCAGCATCGGTCTTGCCGCTTGCAGCAAAGTGGTGCCCGGCATGCAGTTTGAGAGGCTATTGCAATGTGCTGACAATGCCCTCTACCGTGCCAAGCAAAAAGGCCGCAACCGGGTGGATACAAGCTGTACGGACACGCCTGAGTTTTGTCCTGAAACATAGTCCTCTTGTTTATGCATGGAATTCTGTTTAAATATCGGTTCTATAACCGATAGCCAAGTGTTTCTTGCATCATTCAGGAAGTTGATCCATGTCCGTAATATTCCCGGGAACACATAGATGAGCATCCACGGCAGCCATATCACTGAAGCCAGAGCCGTATTCATTGTGGCTGCAATCGCCCTGATCCCAGTTCTGTTGGGCAGCATCTTTCCTGATGCCAGTTTCGCCGGTATCGTCAGCAACTACGTACCGCTGCATACCCTGCTGGAAACCCTGTCGATCATCCTTGCACTGCTGGTGTTCACCATCGTATGGAGCACCCGTAGCAAGAATCTGCCCAGCAACCTGATCATCATTGCCCTGGCAGCCCTGGCCAGTGGCATGCTGGATTTTTCGCACCTGTTGTCATTCCCCGGCATGCCGGACTTTATCGCTCCCAACAGCCTTGAAACCACAGTGAGATTCTGGCTGGCAGCACGCCTGTCAATCGCACTGGGACTGCTGGCAATCGCCTTTCATTCCTGGCGTCCCCCTCTGAACCTGTTACGTTCCAGTCTGATGCTGTGCCTGATGCTGGCGGTGATATTTATACTGCACCTGCTGTTCCTCAGACATGCCGAAGGACTGCCCCGCCTGTTTCTGGACAACAACGGGCCGACAGCACTCAAGCTCAGTCTCCAATATTTTGTGATCACCGCCCTCTTGCTGGCCACACTGGGTTTTCTTCAACATCTGAAACGCCCACGTCTGTTCAATGCCAGTGGTTTCTTTGCCGCCAGCCTGCTGATGGCTTTTGGCGAGATTTTCTTCATTCTCTACGTCGACATTCATGACAGCTACAGCCTGAGCGGTCACCTGTACAAAATTTCCGGCTATTTTTTCCTGTACCGGGCCGTCTTCCACGACACCGTAAAACGTCCTTATGATCTGCTCGACCAGTCGCGCAGCCAGCTCAACCTGACCCTCAGGGCTCTACCCGACCTGCTGTTCGAGCTAAGTCGTGACGGGCGCTACCTGAATGTCTACACTCCCGAACGTGCCATTCTCGAATCACCCACTCCGCATCTGCTTGGCCGCAGCCTGTACGACATCATGCCCTCCGAATCGGCCGATGTCGTCCAGCAAGCCATTGATCATGCAGCCGAAACCGGCAGTGCACGAACCCGCCCCTTCAGTCTGCCCGTAGCCCAGGGCAAAACAGCCTGGTTCGAGATCTCGGTCGCCAAACTGAGCAATGACCCACCGCAGCCTCCCACATTTCTGGTCGTTTCCCGCAACATCACTGCCCGCTATCAGGCCGAGGAGTCTTTGCGTACCCTGTCCCATGCCATCGAGTTCAATCCGCTGGCAATAGTGGTCTTCGATACCGCCCTGCACATCAAGCAGGTCAACCATGCTTTCACCCGCATGACCGGCTATAAGGAGGTCGAGGTACTGGATTGTCCGCCACATTTTCTGCATACACTTGGCACTTCCTCTGACAAGGCCAAGTCGATTACCAGCAAGATTCTTGCCGGCACGCCATGGTCCGGAGAAATCCGCAGTGTCCGCAAGGACGGCAGTGAATTCAGCATTTACCTGCGCATATTCCCGTCACGCTCACCGACTGGCGACCTGACCGGTTTCCTGTCGATAGCCGAAGATCTCAGCGAAAAGAAAAACTACAGCATGATGCTCGAGCAGCTAAGCCGGCATGACCAGCTGACCGGCCTGCCCAACCGGGAGCTGTTGCAGCAGCACTTCGAAGAGTTTTGTGTCGACAACAATCCGGTTGCGGTGCTCTGGTTCGACCTGGACAACTTCAAGGAAGTCAACGATGCCCTTGGCCATGCTGCCGGCGACATTCTGCTGCAACAGGTCGCCTATCGTCTGCGCAGCAGTCTGAGCAAGAACGAAAGCCTGGCACGCATCTCCGGTGACGACTTTGTCATCCTGCTGGCCAATGCCAGCCAGGAACAGGTCATTGCACGCACCCTGCAACTGCTGGAACTGGCTGCCCGCCCCATCAACCTGCCGGAGCAAACGCTGTCACTCAGCGCCTCGATAGGCATTGCCCTCTGGCCAACCGATGGCGACAGTCTTGGCAGTCTTCTGCAAAAAGCCGAAATCGGCAAATACAAGGCGAAAACCAGCGGTCGCAACAGCTACCAGTTCTATGAGTCACAAATGCAGGAAATGGCCACCCTGCGCCTGGCGCAAAGCAACGCCCTGAAAACCGCACTGGAGCACGACGAGTTGCATCTGGTCTACCAGCCGCAAATCTGTTTGCAAACAAGGCAGGTAACCGGTGTGGAAGCCCTGCTGCGCTGGAACTCGAAGGACTGGGGACTGATTCCCCCGACCGATTTCATTCCGCTGGCTGAAGCCAGCGGCATGGTCCTGACAATAGGTGAATGGGTACTGGACAATGCCATGGCCCGGCTGCGCAGCTGGCTGGACGAGGGATTGCCCCCGGTCGTCATGGCCGTCAACATTTCCGCAATCCAGTTTGAGCATCCGCGTTTTGTCGTACTGATCAGCCGGCTGCTGTCACTGCACAAAATCCCGCCTCACCTGCTGGAACTGGAGCTGACCGAAGCCATGGCGATGCAGAACCCGTGCTTCTCGGAACAGCGCAACCGCAAACTGCATGCCATGGGCATAAGGCTGTCGATTGATGATTTCGGTACTGGCTACTCATCCCTGAGCTATCTGAAGCGTTTCAAGATCAACAAGCTGAAGATCGACCGCGAATTCATTGCCGACATGGATCATGATCCTGACGATCAGGCCATTGTCACCGCCATCATCCAGATGGCCCGCCGTCTGTCGATCAGTGTGCTGGCCGAGGGCGTGGAAACCTCTCGCCAGGCCGAACTGCTCAAGCGTCTGGGCTGCAACCAGATCCAGGGCTTTCACTACAGCAAGCCCTTGCCGGATGTTGCCGCAGCCGACTATATCCGCACCACCTATCCAGCTGTCTAGGCCATGAGCCTGGCATCAGGTTCAGGACAGCTCGATCAGCCGCTCGCGTAGCGCCGTCACCTGGTCACGCAGGTTGGCCGCTGCCTCGAACTCGAGATCGCGGGCATGCTTGAACATTTTCTCTTCCAGCCTGCCGATTTCCTGGGTGACATCCTTCACCGTGCGCAAATCACTGTAATCACCCTGCCCCTCGGCAGCACGTGCCTGTGCCTTGCGTTTATTGCTGCGTGCGCCGGGCACGGTTGCGCCCTCCAGAATCTCCTTGATGTCCTTCTGCACACCGCGCGGGGTAATGCCGTGTTCCTCGTTGAAAGCCAGCTGTTTGGCACGGCGGCGCTCGGTTTCGTCAATCGCCCGCTGCATCGAGCCGGTAATGCGGTCGGCGTAGAGAATCGCCTTGCCGTTGAGGTTGCGTGCCGCACGGCCGATGGTCTGGATCAGTGAACGCTCCGAGCGCAGGAAGCCTTCCTTGTCGGCATCCAGGATCGCCACCAGCGATACCTCCGGCATATCCAGTCCCTCGCGCAGCAGGTTGATGCCCACCAGCACGTCGAACACACCCATGCGCAGGTCACGGATGATTTCCACCCGTTCCACGGTGTCGATATCCGAGTGCAGGTAACGCACCCGTACGCCGTGCTCCGACAGGTATTCGGACAGGTCCTCGGCCATGCGCTTGGTCAGCGTGGTGACCAGCACCCGCTCCTCCACTGCCACCCGGGCCTTGATCTGCGACAGCAGGTCATCCACCTGGGTCAGTGCCGGACGGATCTCCAGCTCGGGGTCGACCAGACCGGTCGGCCGCACCACCTGCTCGACAATCTGGCCGGCATGCTCGGCTTCGTACGGACCTGGCGTGGCGGAAACAAAAATCGCCTGCGGGCTGGCCGCTTCCCATTCGTCAAAACGCATCGGCCGGTTGTCCAGTGCCGAGGGCAGACGGAAACCGTAATTGACCAGGGTTTCCTTGCGCGAACGGTCACCCTTGTACATGGCACCGATCTGCGGCACCGATACGTGGGACTCGTCGATCACCATCAGGGCATCGTCCGGCAGGTAATCATACAGCGTGGGCGGCGGCGCGCCGGCGGGCCGACCGGACAGGTAGCGCGAGTAGTTCTCGATGCCGTTGCAGTAGCCCAGCTCCAGAATCATCTCCAGATCGAAACGGGTGCGCTGCTCCAGCCGCTGCGCCTCGACCAGCTTGTTTTCGCTGTACAGGAACTCCAGCCGCTGCTTCAGCTCCTGCTTGATCTCCTCGACCGCCTCCAGCAATACCTCGCGCGGGGTGACGTAGTGACTCTTCGGATAGAAGGTAAAGCGCGGCAGGCGGCCCAGCACCTCGCCGGTCAGCGGGTCAAAGGCACTGATATTTTCCACCTCGTCGTCAAACAGTTCGACACGGATGGCTTCAAACTCGGATTCCGCCGGATAGATGTCGATGACATCGCCACGCACCCTGAAGGTGGCACGGGCAAAGTCCAGATCGTTGCGGGTGTATTGCAGTTCGGCCAGCCGCTGCAGAATCTCGCGCTGATTGATGCGGTCGCCGCGGTCCAGGTGCAGCACCATTTTCAGATAGCTTACCGGGCTGCCCAGACCGTAAATTGCCGATACGGTGGCAACAATGATTACATCACGCCGCTCCAGCAGAGCCTTGGTGGCCGACAGGCGCATCTGCTCGATGTGGTCGTTGATCGAGGCGTCCTTCTCGATGAAGGTGTCGGACGCCGGCACATAGGCTTCGGGCTGGTAATAGTCGTAGTAGGAAACGAAATACTCGACGGCATTGTCAGGAAAAAACGCCTTGAACTCGCCATACAGCTGCGCTGCCAGTGTCTTGTTCGGTGCCAGTACAATGGTCGGCCGCTGCACCTGCCGAATCACGTTGGCGATGCTGAAAGTCTTGCCGGAGCCGGTCACACCCAGCAGGGTCTGGTAGGCCAGCCCCGACTCCAGCCCCAGCACCAGCTGTTCGATGGCTTTGGGCTGGTCGCCCGCCGGAGTATAGGATGTGACCAGGTTGAATTCGGACATGCTGTACCTTGGGTTCAATACTGCTTAAATCAATAAAATTCTGTGTGCCAACCGAGGTCGTGAGAGAGGTGCTGCACCGCCGACTATTCGTCAGTGTCCTGCAAGGCGGCCTCGATCAGCGGCCATGCATTATCCAGCAATCGCGGCTGGGCTGCAGCCGTGGGATGAATGCCATCACCCTGGATCATGCCTTCGACACCGCCGACACCTTCCAGAAAGAAGTCCAGCACCGGCACTTCCAGCTGCTGTCCCAGTTGCTGATAGACCTGATAGAAACTCTCGGTGTAACGCGGCCCGTAGTTGGGCGGAATACGCATGCCGAGCAGTATCACCCGGCTGTCCTGCTCATGCGTCTGCTGCACCATGGCGGCCAGATTGTCTCTCAGGCGCTCCAGCGGCAGGCCGCGCAGGCCGTCATTGCCGCCCAGCTCGATGATGGTCAGCAAGGGCTGATGCTGTTCCAGCAGTGCCGGCAGGCGGGTGCGACCACCGGCACTGGTGTCGCCACTTATGGAAGCATTGACAACCTGATAAGATAGCTGCCGTTCGTCCAGCCGCTGCTGCAGCTGCGCCACCCAGCCCTGCTCTATTTCAATACCGTAGGCGGCACTGATACTGTCGCCCACCACCAGCAGGGTCTGTGCCTGTGTCACGGCCAGAAAGCCGGACAGCAGTACTGCAGCCAGCAGTCGTAACCAGTTTTTCATCAGGGTCTCCATGTCCGAATTCGTATTGCAAGCCCGCAACCTGAACAAAACCGTCAGTATCGCAGACCAGCAGCTGTGCATTCTGCACGAGTTGAACCTGTCCTTGAAGCCCGGCGACAGTCTGGCCATTGTCGGCCGCTCCGGTTCGGGCAAGTCAACCCTGCTCGGCTTGCTGGCCGGCCTTGACCTGCCCAGCAGTGGCGAGGTGATCATGGCCGGACACAACCTGAACAACCTGGACGAAGATCAGCGTGCCGCCCTGCGTGCCCGTGAAGTGGGCTTTGTGTTTCAGTCTTTCCAGCTGCTGGACAGCCTGACCGCGCTGGAAAACGTGATGCTGCCGCTGGAGCTGAAAAACCGTAAAGACGCCCGCCAACAGGCGCTGGCCCTGCTCCACGAAGTCGGCCTGGATCAGCGCACAAGGCACTATCCGCGGCAGATGTCCGGTGGTGAACAGCAGCGGGTGGCCATCGCCCGTGCCTTTGCCGCCGAACCCCACATCCTGTTTGCCGACGAACCTACCGGTAACCTCGACAGCCAGACTGGTGAGCGCATCACCGATTTACTGTTCGAACTCAACCGCGCCCACCACACCACCCTGGTGCTGGTCACCCACGATGAACGGCTGGCACAGCGTTGTGAACGGCAAATCTGTCTGGAAGCCGGCTGTCTGGCAGGGCAATCCTGATGCAACAGTGGTGGTTTTTGTTCCACATGGCCTGGCGTCAGGCCTGGCGCGAGGCCCGTTCGCCTGAACTCTACACGCTATTTTTCGCCGTGCTGATTGCCGTGGCCAGCAGCAGCACCATTGCCCACTTTGCCGAACGTCTGCAGCGTGCCATGGAGCTACGCGCCAGCGAATTTCTTGCCGCCGATCTGGTGGTCAGCGGCAGTATTGCTTCCAGCCCCGAGCTGATCGCACAGGGTCGCCAACTGGGCCTGAACACAGCAGTTACAGTCGAGTTTGCCAGCATGCTCGGCAGCGAACAGGGCATGCAGCTGGCCAGCCTGAAAGCCGTGGATGATGCCTATCCATTGCGCGGCGAGCTTGGCTCCAGCAATCAGCTGCACGGACCGGTCGACAAGGGCGGGCGCCCGGCAGCCGGCGAGGTCTGGCTGGATGCCGCACTGTTTGATTTGCTGCAGATAGAGCCCGGCGACATGGTGGAAGTCGGTGCCACCGAATTGCGCGCCAGCCGCATCCTGACTGACGAGCCGGACCGGGCCGGCGGCTTTGCCGCTTTCACCCCGCGCGCCATGTTGCATCTGGACGACCTGCCGGCCACTGCGGCCATCCAGCCCGGCAGCCGGGTGCAGTACCGCCAGCTGTGGCGCGGTGACAGCCCTGCCTTGCAGGAATACCGGGACTATCTGCAAGAGCGCCTGCAACCCCAGCAGAAAATCGACAGTCTGGCCGACGGCAACCCCACGCTGAATCAGGCGCTGGA
This sequence comes from uncultured Thiopseudomonas sp., assembly GCA_964555485.1. Taxonomy (GTDB): domain Bacteria; phylum Pseudomonadota; class Gammaproteobacteria; order Pseudomonadales; family Pseudomonadaceae; genus Thiopseudomonas. Next base: position 13,554 of record CAZKTB010000023.1, read on the forward strand.
GCGGGCTCGCCATTATCTTGGGCTGGCCAGCCTGGCAGCCATCTTGCTGGCCAGTGTCAGTGTCGCCCTGTCTGCCGGCAATTTTGCCGGCAAGCGCTATGACCATGCCGCCCTGCTGCGCTGCTTCGGCCTGTCACGCCGGCACACATTGCTGCTGTTCTTGCTGCAACTGCTGCTGGTTGGCCTGCTGGCCAGCATCGCCGGCATCCTGCTTGGCTGGCTGGCGCAACACTTCCTGTTTGTCGCCCTGGCCGACCTGTTGCCGGCAGAGATCCCGCCAGCCGGCTGGAGTGCAGCACTGACCGCCCTGCTCACCGGACTGGCCAGCCTGCTCGGCTTTGGCCTGCCGCCACTGATCGGACTCGGCCAGGTACCGCCGCTGCGTGTATTGCGTCGCGACCTGCAGCCGATGCCGGTAGCCGGCTGGCTGGTCTACCTGCTGGCACTGGCCACCCTGGCGCTGCTGATGTGGCGCCTGAGCCTTGAGCCACAACTGACCCTGACCCTGCTCGCCGGCGGTCTGCTGGCCGGCATGGTGCTCGGCTTGCTGGTCTATCTTGGGTTCAGGCTGCTGACCCGCCAGCTGGCCGAGCGCCGGCTGGCTTGGCGTCTGGGACTGGGTCACCTGCTGCAAAAACCCATGCTGGCCATCGGCCAGAGCCTGGCCTTTGCCCTGATCCTGTTTGCCATGGCGCTGATTGCCCTGCTGCGCGGCGAGCTGCTTGGCAACTGGCAAGAGCAGCTGCCGCTGGAGGCACCCAACCATTTCGCCTTCAACATCATGCCGGACGAACAGGCTGCCGTAGCCGAACAACTGCAACAGGCCAGCCCCAACGTGGCGCACTTTTATCCGATGACGCCGGGCCGCCTGACCCATATCAACGGCCAGCCGGTGCTGGAACGCCTTGAGCTGGACTCCCGTGCCCTGCCTACGGTACAGCGCGATCTCAACCTGACCTGGAGCCAGAACCTGCCCGATGCCAACTATCTGGCGGAGGGCCTGTGGTGGCAAGAAGATGAAGCTGGCGATGAAGTCCATATTTCCATGGAGCAGGAACTGGCCGAACGCCTGCAGGTTTCCCTTGGCGACCAGGTCAGCTTCAACATTGGCGGCCAGGTCATCCACAGTCGCGTACACAATTTGCGTACTGTGGACTGGGGCAGCATGCAGCCGAATTTTTTCGTCATCTTCGCACCGAACCAGCTGCCGGCTTTGCCGCATACCTTCATCACCAGCTTCTATCTACCCGCTGAACAGGCCGGCGAGCTACGCAATTTCAGCCAGCAGTTTCCAGCGGTCAGCCTGTTGCGCATCGATGCCGTGCTTAACCAGCTGCGTGGCATTCTGGCCCAGGTGACACTGGCCGTGGAGTTCATTCTGCTGTTTGTGCTGGTTGCCGGCATCAGCGTATTGCTGGCCGGTGTACAAAGCAGCCTGTCCAGCCGCATTCATCAGGGCGCTCTGCTGCGTGCACTGGGCGGTAACCGGCAGCTGCTGCGCACCATCAGCCGGTACGAGTTTGTCACTCTGGGCGCCACCAGTGGCCTGCTGGCCTGGCTGGCCTGTGAAGTCACCAGCTACCTGCTCTATCTGCTGGTGTTTGACCTGCAGTGGCAACCCCACCCCTGGCTGGCACTGCTGCCCCTGATCGGCGCCCTGCTAGTGCTGACGGCGGGTCGTCTGGGCACCCGCCGTGTATTGCAAAGCAGTCCCATGAACCTTTTGCGTGGAAGCTGACCAGGTGCCAAATACTGTCTGCCCCTGTACACCGGACAGGCTGCTGAGCGCCTGTTGCGGTCGCTATCATGACGGCGAACCGGCACCCACTGCCGAAGCCCTGATGTGCTCGCGCTACAGCGCCTTCGCCCTGGGCCTGACCGGCTATATCCGTGACACTACCCGCCCCGACCAGCAGGCCGGGCTGGACATGCAGGACATCGCCGACTGGAGCCGCGGCAATCACTGGCTTGGCCTGAACATTCATCGTACGGGGGCTGCCGGAACCCAGCCGCGACGGGAGTTTGTCGACTTCAGCGCACATTACCGCGACGCCGCCGGCAAGCTGCATGAGCACCGCGAGCTGTCACTGTTCGTACGCCTCAAGGGACGCTGGTATTTCATCCAGCCGGAATGATGCCGCTTCTACCGGCTGCCCCTTGTGCGATACGGCAAAACAGGCGCACTAATTTGCTGTATGAACGCTATTTTTTAGCTTTTGATAAACAATCCGATATTATTTGATTTATACCATCCCGCTTGAGGCCGGTTTCGGTCATAATGAGGATGTCATGTTGATGGCTGCAAGGCCTTTAAGGAGATCCCATGCAACTGAAAAAACTGCTCGTGGTG
>CAZKTB010000024.1:0-15653 GCA_964555485.1 uncultured Thiopseudomonas sp.
GCGTAATTGGTGCCGTAAGCAGTACCATTGATTACACCGGCATTGTTATAGGTTGAGTAAGCCTTGCCTTTGGCAAAGTTTTTATCTAGCAGGTTGTATATGGTGGCGTTGAAGGTCAAGGCATCTGTAGCCTTGTAGGAACCCCCTAGGTGAACGAGATTATAGGCTTTGGTTTTGGAACCGAGAGTATCGTAGATAGAACGGTCTGTGGTATTTGTCGCGATATTCCTGGAGCGTGATGTAAAGCGGGCGCGTTCACCGCGGTATTCATTTTTCAGCCACAGGCTCAGTCGATCAGTGGTATCCCAGTGCAGGGTGGCGTTGGCTACATGTTTGGGAGTGTTGGTTAGCGGAGCACCTTTGTCATCGCCTTTTTTCTGTTCACTATCAGTATAGGTATAGTTGCTGCTGATTGCCCAGTTATCCAGGAACTGCCAGTGTGCTGCCAGCTCAAGGCCTTGAGTTACAGCTTCACCAATATTGACTTTCTGGTCGTAGATGCCATCTGCAACGCCTGGGCGACCGGTAATGTTGACATTGCTTTCGGTTTCAATCTTGTCCTTGAACTTGTTATGAAACAGAGTGGCATTCGCGTTGAAACCGGACAGATTGTCATAGTAAACGGCAAACTCGGTGCTGGTGCTTTTTTCAGGCTTCAAACCGGGGTTACCAATGGTGATAACAGTACCTTGGCTTGTTACACCGTTAACGCCGCTGTGCAGATCGTTGATGTCCGGGGTTTTGTAGCCTTTGCTGATACCACCCTTGAGGGTCCAGTTGTCAGTTGTGTTCCAGACCAGATAGGTGCGTGGACTGAAGTGACTGCCGAATGCCTGGTGACGGTCATAACGGCCGCCAAGAGTCAGGGCGAAGTCCGGATGGAAACGCCATTCGTTTTCGGCAAAAACTGCTGCAGATTCCTGCTTGAAACGGTCCGGAGCTATGCCGTCTTCCAGTTTGGAGTGGCGATATTGGCCGCCTATTGTGGTGACATGATTGTTAAACCAGGTGCTGATCAGCTTGGAATCCAGCACCAGGTCCTTGTTTTTAAGGGTTCGGTTATTGCCACCAATGATCTCTGGATATCCGGCATAGGGGTCGCCGAGTTCTCCAGGAATGGTTCGGCCGAGAGTTTCGGTAGTGTTGTAGGTGATGGCACTTTCCAGGGAGCCGACATCAAAACGCCCGGTATGGCTGAGAGCGTATTGGGTACGCTCGAACTTTAGCTCGTCTGTATAGCCGTTGGCGGTGTCGGGAACTGTTCCTGTGCAGTCACGATTAAGCCCGTCAAGGGTACCTAGTTGGCATTCGTCGTTGTTGTAGCGCTGACGACCTTCCTCAAAATCCAGCGCAAAGTCGTGATTATCTGTTGGAGTGAAGTCCAGGCGGCCGCCGAGGTTGAACTTTTGACCAGAAACAGGCGAGGGTCCACGTTTGCTTGCCTCAATGCCTTTGCCGTACTTGATATTGGATTCTTCCCGATCCCAAAAACTGCCACGAACAGTCAGTCCCAGCAGGTTATCCACCAGCGGGCCACTACTGTAAAAGCTGGTGCCACCGGTATCACCATACTGGCTGTGTTCCTGCATGGTATAGTCGGCGCTGATGCTGCCGCTCCACTCGGTGTTGACCTTTTTGGTGATGATGTTGATCACGCCACCCAGCGCGTCGGAGCCGTACAGGGTCGACATCGGGCCACGGATCACCTCGATGCGCTCGATGGCGGACATCGGCGGCATGAAGCTGGTGGAGGTCTCGTTGAAACCGTTAGGGGTGACGTTGCCAGCCGGATTCTGGCGGCGGCCGTCAATCAGGATCAGGGTGTACTGGCTGGGCATGCCGCGAAAGCTGATGTTCAGGCCGCCGGTCTTGCCGGTACCCTGACCGATATCTATACCCTCGACATCACCCAGAGCCTGGGCCAGGTTGCTGTAGCGCTTCTTTTGCAGGTCTTCATTGCTGATGACGGAGATGCTGGCCGGTGCTTCGGTGATTTTCTGCTCGAAACCGGCAGCACTGACTACCGTGGCGCCAAGGTTAGCTGGGGTTTCGTCGGCCAGTGCGCTGGTGGCAGCGCCGAGAATGGAAAGAGTAAGCAATGAAGGGGTGAACGAGCGGCGCATGGCAGCCTCCTGTTGTTGGAATGCTGCGCATGATATTGGTTCTCATTTGCGCTGTAAAGCAAATGCGACTTATTCTTATTTGTGCTTTTGATGGTCAAATTCTGTTGTCTGAATGATCGTTGCTGATCGTCGACAATCTGTGGCGATCTGCAGGCATCATGTGACAATTTATGGAACTCCGGCCTGCAGTGTAGTGCGTGCCGGAGTGCCATTTAAATTCACTCAAGAAGCCCTACTTGCGAATTTCGATAACGCCGCTGGCGGTCACTTTCAGCTCCGAGTTGCCGGCTTCCACCATGGGAGTGCCTTCGTCGGCCATGGCCGGTGCGCTCATCATGACCGCCCTGTTATACATTGGCGGCTGGTAGCCACCCTGGTTGGCAAGGTCCAGTTTGACCAGCCGGTAGTCCTTGCCGCCGAGGCTACGGGTAGCCAGCTGCGCACGGCTGTCGAAAGCCGCTATGGCCTGCTCCAGCAGCTGGTCTTCATGCTGTTTGCGGGTGGCTGCGGCAATGCTGAAGCGCATCGAGCCCATGCCCAGGCCCTGTTGCAGCAGCTGGCCGGTAAGGGTCGACAGCTGGGCAAAGTCGGTGCTTTCCATGCGCAGTTCGGCCCGTTCGCGCCAGGCGATGATCTTCTTGCCCTTGTCGTCGTACAGGGGGCTGCTGTTGCGATTGCCCATGGACAGTTTCACATCCGGAGCATCCTTGCTCTGGCTGATGGCCTGGTTCAGGGTGCGGGTAATTTTCAGGGCCAGGGCTGCAGCATCCTGATCGCGTCCTTCGGTATAGAGCGTTACATGCATCAGGTCGTGGGGGATCTGCGAACTGGCTGCGGCCTGCAGTGTAACCCTGTTGTAGCTGGATTCATCAGCAAAGACCGGTGTGGTCAGCAGGGAGCCGGCAACAAATAGGGCAAGGGTGAGTGGTTTCTTCATCTGACGTTCCTTGGTGTGAATTGACTGGCGGAGCATGTTGGAACCTCCGGACAAGTACAAAGTTCGCCGGCAGGTAGGGCATTTTGTCGCATCCTGTTGGCGGTATGATCGTAACCTTCGGATATACTAGGCTTTACCAAACCCGTCAGCCACAGTCAGGAGCCATTGCGTGCTGGATACTTCCCGCTTTTTATCAGCCAGCCGGCAGAACCTGTCGCGGCTGTCCTGGATTCGTGCGCTGATCTTGTGTACCCAGGCCGGTACCCTTGCCGCGGTTTACCTTAGCGAACTGTTGACCCTGTCATGGAAACCCTTGCTGCTGGTGCTTCTGGCAGCTGTCTGCATTTATGGCCTGACCGCTATACGGCTGCGCTTGCGCTGGCCGGTAACCGATATGGAGTTTGCGATACAGCTGGGTTTTGACTTGTTGCTGCACAGCTTGTTGCTGTATTACACCGGTGGCTCGACCAACCCCTTTGTCGCTTATTATCTGGTGCCCCTGACCATAGCGGCAGCGACCTTGCCCTGGATTTACCCCTTGGTCCTGAGCGCGCTGGCATTGACCGGCTATACCGCCTTGCTGATCTGGTACGAACCGCTGCATATCGATGGGCAGCAGTACAACACCTTGTTGATCAGCATGCACCTGTTCGGCATGTGGCTGAACTTTGCACTTTCTGCGGCATTTATCACCTTTTTTGTTTCGGGTATGGCCCAGGCGGTGCGTGACCAGGAAGAGCTGCAGGCCGAGCATCGTGAAGAAACCTTGCGCGATCAGCAGTTGCTGGCTATTGCCAGCCAGGCTGCAGGTGCTGCCCATGAACTTGGTACGCCGCTATCGACCATGAGTGTGCTATTGGGCGAGTTGCGCCAGGAGTACCGTGATCATTACAGCCTGCAGGATGATCTGGCCCTGCTGCAGGAACAGGTGAAGCTCTGCAAGGGAACACTACAAAGCCTGGTGCATGCGGCCGAGGCTGATCGTCGCCAGGCGGTACAGGAGCAGCCCCTGCTGGAATGGTTTGAGGATTGCATCAATCGTTGGCACCTGATGCGTCCGGAGGCGACCTATACCTATGATTATTCCGGGAGTGGCCGGATGCCAGTCATCCTGCCACCGGCCGAGCTGGGCCAGTCGCTACTGAACCTGCTGAACAATGCCACGGATGCCTGTGCGGATGATCTGGAAATCCATTTGCTCTGGGATCATGAGCTTGTATGCATCAGCATTCGGGATCAGGGGCCGGGGGTTCCCTTGATGATTGCCGAACAGCTGGGCAAGCCATTTATCACCACCAAGGGCAAAGGACTTGGGCTTGGCATGTTTCTGAGCCAGGCTAGCGTAACCCGGGCCGGTGGCAGCGTAAAACTTTATAACCAGGAAAGTGGCGGCACTTTGACCGAGCTGTGTCTGCCGCGACATTCGCAACTGTTTCTCTAAGGAGACTCTAAATGACTGAAGAAAGCCTTTTTGCTCCTGATGAGCATCCCCATATTCTGCTGGTAGATGATGATGAAACCTTTACCCATGTCATGTCGCGGGCGATGAGCAGGCGCGGGCTGCGCGTTTCCGTCGCCAGCTCGGCTGAAGAGGGGCTGGAGGTTGCCAGGCAGGATGTACCGGATTACGCAGTGCTGGACCTGAAAATGGAAGGTGATTCCGGTCTGGTTCTGCTGCCGCAGTTGCTGGAGCTGGATGCAGACATGCAGGTGGTCATCCTCACCGGTTACTCAAGCATTGCCACGGCGGTCGAGGCAATCAAGCGTGGGGCACGCAACTACCTGTGCAAACCGGCGGATGCCGATGATGTGCTGGTGGCGTTGCTGTCAGACCGGGCAGAGGTGGAGAACCTGGTGCCGGACAATCCGATCTCTGTGGACCGTCTGCAGTGGGAACATATCCAGCGGGTACTGAACGAGCATGATGGCAATATCTCGGCCACGGCACGGGCCCTGGGCATGCATCGCCGCACGCTGCAGCGCAAATTGCAAAAGCGGCCGGTGCGGCGCTGATATCCTTTCAGTTGTCGGTCAATAGAGGGTGATTTACCTGGTACCGAACACCACGATGGTTTTACCCTTGACGTAGATCAGCCCCCTCTCTTCAAGGTCTTTCAGGACGCGGCCGACCATTTCGCGCGAGCAGCCGACAATGCGGCCGATTTCCTGGCGGGTGATCTTGATTTGCATGCCTTCCGGGTGGGTCATGGCATCCGGCTGCTTGCACAGGTCGAGCAGGGTGCCGGCAACACGACCGGTTACATCGAGAAAGGCCAGATCACCCACTTTGCGTGTGGTGTTGCGTAGCCGATCAGCCATCTGGCAACCAAGCAGATAGATATATTCCGGATCTTCCTTCGAGAGCTCCATGAATCTGCTGTAAGTGATTTCTGCTATTTCACAGTCGGTACGCGCACGTGCCCAGGCACTGCGCAGATTGTCCTGCTCCTTGCTGAACAATCCCAGCTCACCAATCACATCGCCATCATTCAGATAGGCAATGATCATTTCCTTGCCTTCATCATCTTCGATTAAAATGGTTACCGAGCCTTTGACAATGAAGTACAGGGATTCACAAGGGTCGCCCGCATAAATGATGGTGCTCTTTGCTGGATAGCGTCGCAAGGTGCAGTGAGGGATGAGTTTCTCAATGCTTTTGACTTTTTGTGCAAGGGCAACTACAACCATTTTAAAGCCTCACTCTGATCAGGTATCGGAAGTTGGCAGGCCATGCTTCTGGGGCCGTGACTCCAAGATGAATTTTAGTCAGTATACACTATCCAGATTATGCTTTTAGTTATGGGCGCGACACTGACGAAATGTACGATTGCACTTTTTAATTGGCATTAATGAAGTTGTTTTTTACATGATTTAAATAAGGGGGATTAATGCAAGCACGTGTCAAATGGGTTGAAGAAGTACTTTTTATGGGCCAGTCCGGCTCCGGCCACACCGTCATGATGGATGGCCCGGAAGAGGTCGGTGGTCGTAACCTGGCACCACGGCCGATGGAAATGCTGCTGATGGGACTGGGTGGCTGCAGCACCTTTGATGTGGTCAGCATCCTGAAAAAATCACGTCAGCAGGTCGAATCTTGCGAGGTGGAAATTCGTGCCGAGCGTGCGGAAACCGAGCCCAAGGTGTTTACCAGTATTGATCTGCACTTTGTGGTTCGCGGACAGAACCTGAAAGAAGCAGCTGTACAGCGTGCCGTTTCCCTGTCAGCAGAAAAGTACTGTTCCGCTTCCATCATGCTTGAGCAGGGTGGAGTCAAGATCAGTCATAGCTACAGCATGGTTGAAGCCGATTCCTGAGGCTGGCTCCAGAACGGACAGATGATGGCAAAGGCTGCCGAAAGACAGCCCTTGCCGAGTGGGTCAGATGCGATAGGTGGTGGCCGTCATCGCCTTGGCCACCAGGCTCATGCCTGCCTTGACCGGTGCCGGAAAACGGTAGCCGCCGGCGGCAATGGCATTGGTTGAGTGCTCCTGTTCGTCAATGTACATCTGTTCGAGAATCGCACGGGACTTTTGCTCACCCGTCGGCAGCTGGCCCAGATGACTGTCCAGATGCTTGCAGACCTGGTCTTCGGTGGCGGCCACAAAGCCGAGGCTTAACTTGTCACTGATTGCACCCGCACCAGCGCCAATGGCAAAGGACATGCCGTAAAACAGCGGGTTGAGCAGACTGGTGCGCCCGCCCAGCTCTTTCAGCCGCTGCTCACACCAGACCAGATGATCGATTTCTTCTTCGGCCGCTTCTTCCATGGCTTCACGGATGTCTTCACGCCGCGCGGTCAGTGCCTGGCCCTGATACAGCCCCTGGGCACACACCTCACCCGTATGATTGATGCGCATCAGGCCAAGCAGGTGCTTGCGTTGCTCCTCGTTCAGCTCGGTATCCGGTTGTGCCGCTGCTGGTGAAGGGCGTGATGCCTGGCAGCTTTCCGGCACCAGGGTGCGCAGGGCGGCATCGGCCTGTATGGCCAGCCGGTCGAGTAGTGAATACTGTCGTTGCATATGGGTGAATCCTTGTCACAAAAGCCGTGTAGTGATGTCTGACGGGAAGTGATATCTGATACTAGCCCGGAGGCCAGCTCATCTGGCGCTGGCCCAGCACATGCAGGTGGATGTGATAAACGGTCTGGCCACCCATCTCGTTGCAGTTCATGGCGACACGGAAGCCGTCGTCGCAACCCAGCTCTTTGGCCAGTCGCTGGGCGGTATACATGATGTGGCCGACTAGCTCACGGTCCTCTTCCTGAATGTCATTCATGGTGCTGATGTGCTTTTTTGGAATCACCAGAAAATGCACGGGCGCCTGGGGCGCAATGTCATGAAAAGCCACGACCAGGTCGTCTTCATAGATCTTTTTTGCGGGAATGTCGCCCGCCACGATTTTACAAAACAAACAGTCCACCGGATAACCTCCTGGCTGGTGTAAGATGCCTTGAGTTTAGCGCCCTGTAGGCTACAGGGCCAGTCGGATGCATGGATAGACAGGCCGAGAACAGATGAAAAACGATATTCGTGACTTGCAACTGGTACTGGATGCCCGGGTACGGCTGATTGCCATTGAGTCCTGGGATGAACTGCGGGTGCTGGAAACCCTGACTTCCGTTGCTGTACACCGGGGTAGCAACCTCATGCTGTGGTCCATCAGCGAAGGCATGCATCGCATGGATTTTCGCGGTCCGATGATTGAAGGGACCGACACGCCCGAGGGTGCTTTGCGTTATGTCAAAGCCGACCCGCAAGATGGCCTGTACGTGTTTTTTGATATCCATCCGTTTTTGCGTGACGATCCACTGGTGGTGCGCCTGATCAAGGAAATTGCCATCGCCGAAGCAGCGCAAAGCCCAACCCTTGTACTGGTTTCCCATGCGCTGCGCTTGCCGGCTGAAGTGCAGCGTTATGCGGCGCGCTTCAACCTGTCCCTGCCCAGCGAAGACGAGCTGCTGGCCATAGTGCGTGAAGAGGCCGCCCGCTGGAGCCAGATGAATCGTGGTATCCGTGTGCGTACCGATAACCGTACCCTGCAGCAGGTGGTCAACAACCTGCGTGGCCTCAGCCATGCCGATGCCCGGCTGCTGGCGCGCAGCCTGATCTGTGATGACGGCGCCATCACCCAGGAAGACCTGCCCGAGCTGAACAAGGCCAAGTTTCAACTGCTGGATCTGGACGGCGTGCTGGGTTATGAAGCCGATACCGCCCGTTTTGCCGATGTCGGTGGGCTGGTCAATCTCAAGCGCTGGCTGGCCGAGCGGCAGGCCGCCTTCATGACCAGCGAGCTCAAGGATATGCCCAAGGGCGTACTGCTGCTGGGCGCTCAGGGCAGCGGTAAAAGTCTGGCGGCCAAGGCGGTTGCCGGGCTGTGGGGCCTGCCTCTACTGCGGCTGGATTTTGCCGCCCTGTACAACAAGTTTTTCGGCGAGACCGAACGCAATCTGCGTGAAGCGCTGGCGCTGGCCGAACGCATGGCGCCCTGTGTGCTCTGGATGGATGAAATCGAGAAAGGACTGGCCACGGGCGAGATGGATGGCGGTGTCAGTCAGCGAATTCTGGGTACCCTGTTGACCTGGATGGCCGAGCGCAAAACGCCGGTTTTTGTTGTGGCCACGGCCAACGTCATCAAGCGGTTGCCGCCGGAGCTGCTGCGCAAGGGGCGCTTTGACGAGGTGTTTTTCGTGGATCTGCCCGATCTGCGGGTGCGTGAAGATATTTTCCGTATTCACCTGCAGCGCCGTGAGCTGGATGTTGCGGCATTCAACTTGCCAGAGCTGGCCATGCTGACCGATGGTTATTCTGGTGCCGAGATCGAGCAGGCGGTGGTTTCCGCACTCTATACGGCGCAGGCAAGGCAGCAGGAGGTGGAGCAGTCACTGTTGGTGGAAATGCTGCAGCGCACGGTGCCGCTGTCGGTGCTGATGGCAGAAGATCTGGCCGCCCTGCGTCATTGGGCTGCATCCCGTACGGTGGCGGCAGGCTAGGTCTGGCTTCTTGGGGTGTCTGCTGGTTGGCAATTGCTGCTGAGCGAGATGCAAGGTGCTGTTGAAAAGCGTCCAGCTTGCACTGAGTTGGTAGGGGCGGTGAGCTGTAGGTATCGCAGGGCCTTAGCCGCCATGGCAGTTTTTTGCTCCTGCAAAAACTGCATTTCCGCCTTCCTTGGCGGTCAGAGCGCGGCTTGGAGCCTACATGGATACGCTTGCAGCGCCCCTGCGATACTTACAGAACGCCGAAATGTCATCGGAGCTAGAAAACTGGTTTTATGATTGCCAAAATCACCACCGCAAGCAGGAAGATCACCGGCACCTCGTTGTACCAGCGATAAAACACATGGGTTTTGCTATCAGTCTCTGCCGCGAAACGACGCAGAAATACCCCCAGCGAAAAGTGGTAGGCGATCAGCAGGGTAATCAGGGTCAGCTTGATATGCATCCAGGGCATTTTCAGCAGGGCGGGATTCATCCACAGCATGGCCAGGCCCAGACCCAGGGTAGCCACCAGTGACGGATGCATGATGCCCCGGTAAAGCTTGCGTTCCATGATGCAAAAACGCTCACGGCTCACTTTGTCTTCACTGGAAGCATGGTAAACAAACAGTCGTGGCAGGTAGAATAGGCCGGCAAACCAGCACACCATGGCTATCACGTGCAGCGCCTTGATCCAGAGGTAACTCATGCGGGTGCTCCTGTATCCCGTTGCGAAGGGCGCTTATTTTACACGCTGTGGCCAGCTTTTGGTTTGTCAGTTGGCAAGTTTCTTAATTGAAGGGGAAGGATGATGCTCAAGGTCGCTATTGTCGGTGGTACCGGTTATACCGGTGTCGAACTGTTGAGGATTCTCGCGCTGCATCCGCAGGCGGAAGTGGTTTACATCACTTCACGCTCGGAAGAGGGTGTGCGTGTGGCCGACATGTATCCGAACCTGCGCGAGCACTACCCGCAGCTGACCTTCAGCAACCCCGACGCAGGTGAACTGGGTGCCTGCGACGTGGTGTTTTTTGCCACGCCCCATGGTGTGGCGCACGGCCTGGCTGCGGAAATTCTGGCAACCGGTTGTCGCATCATCGACCTGTCGGCGGACTTTCGTCTCACCGATGTGCCACTGTGGGAGCAATGGTACGGCCAGCAACATGGTGCGCCCGAGCTGGTTGGCGAGGCCGTATATGGTCTGCCCGAAGTAAACCGCAAGGATATTGCCGGTGCGCGACTGCTGGCAGTGCCGGGCTGCTATCCGACTTCAGTGCAGCTGGGCTTTCTGCCGCTGGCTGAGCAGGGGCTGCTCAATGACCAGCACCTGGTAGCCAGTTGTGTCTCCGGTGTCACCGGTGCCGGTCGTGGTGTAAAGCTGGGTTCGCTGTTCTGCGAGGCAACTGAAAGCGTCAAGGCCTATGGCGTGCGTGGCCACCGTCATCTGCCGGAGATCCGTCAGGGGCTGGAGCGAGCTGCCGGTCAGCCAGTTGCGCTGACATTCGTGCCGCATCTGGTGCCCATGCTGCGCGGCATTCACGCCACCCTGTATACCGAAGAAATCGATACGAGCATCGATGTTCAGGCCCTGTACGAGCAGCGCTATGCCGACGAACCCTTTGTCGATGTGATGCCGGCTGGAAGCTTTCCGGAAACCCGCAGCGTCAAGGGTGCCAACATGTGCCGTATTGCCGTGCACCGACCTGAAGACGGTGACAGGGTGGTGATCCTGTCGGTGATCGACAACCTGGTCAAGGGAGCTTCGGGTCAGGCCGTACAGAACATGAACATCATGTTTGGTTTTCCCGAAGACGCCGGGTTGCAGACCCTGGCATTGATGCCTTGATCAGGCTCTTGAAATTTTGAACTACAGACTGCATATACTTGAGTGATTTGCTAGGATATGCGCATAAACCGATACGGCCACGGGCCGGGAGCTGTGAAACATGAGTGTTGAATCATTTCAGCCCGCTGCAATGCAGTTTAGCCAGACAGCGGCGAACAAGGTGAAGGGCCTGATTGAGGAAGAGGGCAACGATCGTCTGATGTTGCGCGTGTTCATTACCGGTGGCGGCTGCTCAGGCTTCCAGTACGGCTTCACTTTCGATGAAGACATGGAAGAAGACGATACCGTAGTGGAGCGTGATGGCGTAAAACTGGTGGTTGATCCTATGAGCTTCCAGTATCTGGAAGGTGCCGAGGTTGACTATACCGAGGGTCTTGAAGGCTCGCGCTTCATCATCAACAACCCCAACGCCAGCACCACCTGCGGCTGCGGTTCTTCCTTTTCCGTTTAAGATTCAGGCTGGATACACTGCCCCCAGTATCCGCAAGCCCCGGGCACCGGTCACTTCCGGCCGGTTGCCCGCTATCCCTTCCAGACAGCAATGAGCCAGCCAGGCAAACGCCATGGCTTCCATCCAGTCGGCCGGCACTTCCAGCTGGTCTGTAGTCATTACCCTGATTCCTGGCAGCAGACTGGCCAGTCGCTCAAGCAGATAATTGTTGTGTGCGCCGCCGCCACATACGGCCAGCTGTTGTAGCGTTTTACCCTGCTCAAGTACTGATTGACTGATGCTGATAGCGGTCAGCTCTGCCAGTGTGGCCTGCACATCTTCCGGCGCGCATTGCGGGTGTTCCGCCAGCTGCTGCTCAAGCCAGTCCAGGTTGAACAGCTCGCGACCGGTGCTTTTTGGGCCGCTGATCTTGAAATAGGGCTGTTGCAGAAAGCTGTCCAGCAGTAGCTGGTTGACCGTGCCACTACGAGCCCAGTCGCCATTGCTGTCGTACTCTTGGCCAAGATTTTTTTGTATCCAGGCATCCAGCAGCACATTGCCGGGACCGCAGTCAAAGCCGGATACCGGCTCGCCGGGCAGGACGAAACTGACATTGCTGAAGCCGCCGATATTGACGATGGCGCTGGCCTGCCCCGAAGCGGCAAACAGCCAGTGATGGAAGGCCGGCACCAGAGGTGCACCCTGGCCGCCGGCAGCAAGATCACGCTGGCGAAAATGACTGGCAACACTGATTCCGCTCATCTCGGCCAGCAGTGCTGGCGCACCAATTTGTACGCTGAAGCCCAGCTCGGGGTGGTGGCGGATGGTTTGGCCGTGGCTGCCGACAGCCGTGATGGCAGCTGGCTCAAGAGACTGGCGCTGCAGAATCTGCTGGATGCCGGTGGCGGCAAGGCGTGCCCATTCCTGCTCGGCAACTGAAAGGCGTACCAGCTCATTTTCACAGGGTTGGCACAGGACCAGCAGTTCGCTGCGCAGCTGTGGCGGGAATTCGAGAAACTGGCTGTCCAGCAGCCGGATATCCTGGTCAATACTGACCAGACAAATGTCCAGACCGTCCAGGCTGGTTCCGGACATTATGCCGATATAGAGCTGCATTTATTCAGCGTCTAGATCAGCCTTGGCAAGCTGGGTGGAAGGGGCCTCGTCCAGCATTGCAATGTAGGTCTGGGTTGCCTGCTTGAAGCGTGCCATCTCTGCCTTGGGAATTGGGTCTGCGGTTGGCAGCTTGTGACTCAGCGGGTTGACGTGAGTGCCGTTTACATGGAACTCGTAATGCAGGTGCGGGCCGGTCGCCAGTCCTGTCATGCCGACATAGCCGATGATCTGGCCCTGACTGACGGTGGAACCGTTACGAATGCCTTTGGCGTAACCGTTCATGTGGGCATACAGGGTGCGATACTTGCCGCCATGCTGGATGATGATGGTTTTGCCGTAGCCACTCTTGTTGCCAACAAAGGAAATCTTGCCGTTACCGGTAGCCTTGATCGGTGTGCCGGTAGGGGCTGCGTAATCAACGCCCTTGTGGGCACGGATCTTGTTCAGGATCGGATGCTTGCGGCCTGGGTTGAATCTGGAGCTGATCCGGCTGAAGTCTACCGGTGTGCGAATGAATGCCCGGCGGCTGCTGGTACCATCGCTGTTGTAATAGGATGTTTGCCCGTTCTTGTCGGTATAGCGTACAGCGGTGTGGGTCTTACCCTTGTTGGTGTAGCGCGCCGCCAGAATGTTGCCGGTACCAACTACCTGGTCATCAAGCAGCTTTTGTTCGTAAACGATCTCGAAACTGTCACCTGCGCGTACGTCGCGGGCAAAGTCGACGTCATAGGCAAAAACGTTGGCCATGTCCAGAGCCAGTTTGTAAGGCATGCCGGCGGCCTGGGTGGCTGCCAGCAGGCTGCTTTCAATGGTGCCGCGTGCGGTTGCTTCAACCTGGGCGGTTTCATGAACCGTTTTTCCGAACTTGTACTGCCCGCTCTCCGCATCGCGAGTGATTTCCATGCTTTCGAGCGGGGAGAGCTGACTGCTGATGGAAGCAAGCTGGCCTGTTTTGTCAAAGCTGAATACGAGCTCCTGACCAGCCTTGAGTTGCGTGAATTTTCGTGAGTTCTTGTCCTGTTCAAGAATGCTCATGAGCAGGCTATGACCGATATCGAGTTGCCCGAAAATCCCCGATAGCGAACTGCCGTTTTCAACAATGACGCTGACACTGCGGGACAGATCTTGCTCTTCCTGTAGTGCTACAGCGGGCTCTGGTTCTGTAGTGGTCGTGGCAATCGGCTGTTCGGTGTCTTCCTCGGTCGCAGCTTCTATTGGCGCGCTGACTTCGGTCTCCGCCAGCAGGTTGCCATCAGCTGGCGAACTATCGTCTATTGCAAGTTCGGGATCCGCAGCTGCAATTGCAGGAGTACTAAGGGGTTCGACGATCTGTGGCCTGGCTTGCACCACTGCCGGCAGTTCCAGAATGGCTTTTTTCGCTTCCACTTCCTTGGAGGGGTACACCAGCAGAACCATGCTAACCATGGCCGCAACACCGCTGGCTGCTATCAGATGCTTTTTTGGGTATGTCGCCAGGTTTCGGGAGTCGTTTTGTATCGTCATAGTCAGTCTGTTATTTTCGCTGGACATGGGTTCAAGCGGCTGCGCACAGCCAATAAATATCTGGGGCCGCCATGAGTGCGTGACGACAAGAGCCAGGTTGGATGCGAACTATCAATGAATGTTCCCTTGTATGCAGCTTTTGTCTGCAAACCTGTACTTTTGGCAAACCAGTGCGGGATGGGTGCACAGGCAGCCGGTCGGTTATGGTATTCGGGATTGTCCTGAATAGCCATGGTCGTTTTTTTCAAAATGTGTATAAAATAGTCGCACTTTGAACATCCATTCTGTCGAATTCTTTTTTTAGGTAAATGATGTATGTCAAGCAACATGTCCCCGGAAGAGCAAATTGCACTCATCAAGCGCGGAACCGAAAGCCTTTTGCTGGAGGAGGAGTTGCTGGCCAAGCTGAAACTTGGCAGGCCGCTGCGCGTCAAAGCCGGTTTTGACCCCACTGCGCCGGACCTGCATCTGGGGCATACCGTTCTGATCAACAAGCTGAAGGTTTTTCAGGATCTCGGGCATCAGGTGGTCTTTCTTATCGGCGACTTTACCGGAATGATTGGCGACCCAAGCGGCAAGAGTGCGACCCGTCCACCGTTGACCAGGGAGCAGGTGCTGGCTAATGCCGAAACCTATAAGGAGCAGGTATTCAAGATTCTTGATCCACAAAAAACCGAAATTGTTTTTAACTCGGAATGGATCAACCAGCTGACCCCGGTGGATTTTATCCGCCTGGCTTCAAGCTATACAGTGGCGCGGATGCTCGAGCGCGAAGACTTTCACACCAGGTATACCAGTCAGCAGCCAATCGCCATCCACGAATTCATCTACCCACTGATGCAGGGCTATGACTCTGTTGCACTGAAGGCCGATATCGAGCTGGGTGGTACCGACCAGACCTTTAACCTGCTAATGGGGCGTGAGCTGCAGCGTACATATGGCCAGGAACCTCAGTGTGTGCTGACAGTACCATTGCTGGAAGGGCTGGACGGTGTGAAGAAAATGTCCAAGTCGCTGGGTAACTATGTGGGTATCCAGGAAGCGCCGGGCGTCATGTACAACAAGATCCTGTCGATGCCTGACGAGTTGATTTGGCGTTATTATGAGCTGTTGAGCTTCCGTTCCATGGCCGAGATCGAAACTCTGCAGCAGCAGATGCGTGACGGTCGCAACCCGCGTGATATCAAGATAGAGCTGGCGCGCGAGTTGATCGAGCGTTTCCATGGGGCAGAAGCAGCAGCCGGGGCACACAAGTCTGCTGGTAATCGCCTGGCAGAAGGTGAGCTGCCGGCAGACCTGCCGGAAGTGGAGGTGGAGTCGGAAGTTGATCTGCCGATTGCCGCTGTACTCAACCGTGCCGGACTGGTGAAGAACGCTGCCGCAGCGCGCAATATGCTAGATGCAGGCAGTGTCAGGGTCGATGGCGAGGTTGTGGACAAGAGTTTTGTTTGTCAGCTGGGCGCAGAGTATGTGTGCCAGGCAGGCAAAAGAAGCTTTGCTCGCATCAAAATGCTTGCGAACTGATTTTTCCCCGTGTATAGTTGCTCTCCTTGTCAGCAGAAACCCAGTCTGCAGAGCAGCGGCGGAAAATAAATTTCCACCAGGGTGTTGACAGGAGAGTTTGCGGCTCTATAATACGCAGCCTCGGTTGAGACGCGGTTGGCAAAAAGCCAGTTTCACCGGAATGTTCTTTAACAAATGAATCAAGCAATTCGTGTGGGTGCTTG
>CAZKTB010000025.1:0-7897 GCA_964555485.1 uncultured Thiopseudomonas sp.
GCAACAGTCTTTATCTGAATACACTATTTGCCGGCCGTCCGGCCAGAATCGCCAGTCGTCTGGCCGGCCTGCCAAAACCTGCCAACTGTTTTTGATCTGTTCTTGAAATAAGGGTTATCCATGACGACAGGCGAACATCCGTTTGCACAATACATTCGTATCCTCGGTAAAGGGAAAAAAGGTTCCCGCGAACTGACCGGTGACGAGGCATACATCGCCATGGGCATGTTGCTCGATGGTGAAATCGAGGATGTACAGCTGGGTGCTTTCCTGATGCTGCTGCGTTACAAGGAAGAAACCGCCGAGGAGCTGGCCGGCTTTGCCCGTGCCGTGCAGGAGCGGGTACAGGCGCCGGCCATCAAGGTTGACCTGGACTGGCCCAGCTACGCCGGCAAGCGCCGCCAGTTGCCCTGGTATCTACTGGCGGTCAAGACCCTGGCCCAGTCTGGCGTGCGCATCCTGATGCATGGTGGCGGACAGCATACCGATGGCCGTCTGTATACCGAAGACCTGCTGGAAACGCTGGATATTCCACGTTGCAGCAACTGGGAGCAGGTTGAACAGGCGCTGGATCAACACAATCTGGCCTACATTGGCCTTGGTCAATGGATGCCGCGACTGCAGCGCTGCATCGATCTGCGTGACACCATGGGCTTGCGCTCGCCGGTACACTCGCTGGCCCGCTTGCTCAATCCGCTGAAGGCGGATTGCGTGCTGCAAAGCATCTTTCACCCTGGCTATCAGCCCATTCACCAGCAGGCCAACGTGCTGCTGGGCCAGCATGCGCTGGTGATCAAGGGCGATGCCGGTGAGCTGGAAGTGCGCCCGGACACAGACGGAGTTCTGCTGGGCGCCACCGATGGCAAGGCTTGGGAAGAAGAGTGGCCGGCGCAAATTGGCCGTCAGGTGAAGGCGCAAACTCTGCAGCCGGAGCGCTTGTTGGCTGTCTGGAAGGGTGAGGATCAGGACCTCTATGGCGAGCAGGCGATCATTGCCACCATTGCGCTTGGTTTGCGTGGCCTGGGCCGTAGCCGGGTGGATGCCATGCAGCAAGCTGCGCAGCTATGGCAGCAGCGCCACTGAAGAAACTGATGGCTGATTTCCGTTCTGCCGGGTAAAAACACATTGCCGGCCCGAAAAAGGTGGCCGGCAATACAGAAGAATAGAGCAGATGCTGTAATGGAAGTGCAGCTTTAGTCCTGCTGCTCCGGATCAAGGCTGATCAGTGCCAGCAGGGCATTTTGCCGACGCTGGCCAAGCTGGCGAAAACGCTGTAGTAGTTCACGCTCGTGAACTGTCATTTCATCCGCGCTCAGGGCAACCGGGTTGTTGTAATCCATGACCTGGTCCTGCTTGAGGCTGGTTTCAAGGCGGGCAACAATTTCAGAGTTCATGCTGCGATGGTTGTGCCTGGCAACTTCCGCAACTCGATCACGCATACCATCAGGAAAGCGCACAACAAACTTGTCTGCACTTCTTGAACTGGTGTGTGTTGTTTTTTTCGCTGTGCTCATTGTTGGACCATAAATATGTAGTGGATAACAGTCCGGTCATGACCGGTCACAGGCTTTTTGCCTGGCACCTGCAGGAAGCCGTCTTGAATATGGAAACTGAGGCTGACCAACCGGTCACGCTTGACTACAGTTTATGCCCGGCAAAGTACAATGACCATCAAAATGACTGCTGGTTCACTTGATGTGTCCCGTTTGTTGATGTTGTGCACAAGACTGGAGCATGCTGTCGCAGTTGCTATTCAACTTGCACAACAAGGTGTAAACTGCTTGCGCTGCAATCTGGCTGACACTTTCGGCAGAAAGCAGTACAGGAGTATTCAGATTTACAGATTATTGAGGTACAAAGCAGTGCGTCTAGCAATCATTGCAACTCTGGTGACCGTTCTCTCGGGCTGTGTTGGCAGCGCAACAAACCCTGCCCATAGCGGTTATGCCCGGGCCCAAACGCCTGCTGAATGGTCCAGTTCCCAGCAGGTCAAACTGCAGCAGTTGCTGCACGGAACCCCCTACGTTCTGACCGAGGTCAACGGAGGCTGGCTGATTCGCATTGCAGAAAAAGATACTTTCAACCCGCATCGTCCCGAACTGCTGCTGCCGGCAGCACTGGGTAATATCGGCCAGATCACCCGTCATCTGGCGCAGGATCCTGATGTTGCCGTCATGGTGGTTGGTGTAGCTACCGGCAAGTACAAACTGAAATCAAAAGAGCAGGTCAGTGAAGAAAGGGCACAATCGGTTGCTTCCATTTTTCGCCTGAATCGCGTGCCAGGTCATCGCCTGAGAACCCTTGGCGTCAGCCAGGGCGAGCAAATCGACACTCACCTGGGCGTAGCCCTGCTGGTTGTACCTGAGCAGGAGCTGCATCATCGAGCTGCAGAGGCTCGTACCCAGGTTGTGGCCATGCTCAACCGCAACTGATCCATTTCTTACAATGGCCGCTGAAAGGCGGCCATCCAGAGCATTCTGGAAAACAGCCCACATATCATTCGCTCAAACAAGGCACACAGATGGACGCAGAGCAGCTGGCACACATGCGGCGCAACTATATTCGTGACGGCCTGCAGGAGGCCGCGAGCCCGCAGGATCCCCTGAGCCTTTTCGAGCTCTGGCTGGAGCAGGCAATAGAAACCGAGCGTCCGCCCACTGAAGCCAATGCCATGCTGCTGTCTACCGTGGATGCCAATGGCCAGCCGCACGCCAGGGTCATGTTGTTGAAAGGCCTTGATGAGCGTGGCTTTGTCTTTTTCAGCAATTATGAAAGCGCCAAGGGTGTGGACCTGGCTGCCAATCCGAAAGCGGCCCTGACCTTCTTCTGGCCAGTGCTGGAGCGCCAGATCCGCATCGAGGGCAGGATCGAGCAAGTCACTGCCGCCGAGTCGGATGCCTATTATTCCATCCGCCCACTGGGCAGCCGGCTGGGCGCCTGGAGTTCACCGCAAAGCCGTCCAATTGATGGTCGCGGCGAACTTGATGAGCGTCTGCACGATGTACAACAGCGTTTCGCCGGCGAGTCCAACCCGCCAAGGCCGCCACACTGGGGTGGCTATCGTCTATTGCCCAGCCGGGTCGAATTCTGGCAGGGCCGCCCGGATCGTCTGCACGACCGGCTGGATTACCGTCTGCAGGCCGATGCCAGCTGGAGCAGGGCTCGTCTGGCCCCCTGATCATTCAGCCGGGTAAGCACTGGCAGCCTGCTGCAACCAGTCATGCAGCTGCTTTTTAGGGATTTTCAGTTGTTCCGCTTCCTGCAGCTTGCTCAGCATGTAGGCCTGTTTCTGTTTGCAGTCAGCAGCCAGTGACAGCGCATAATCGCGGTTCACCCAGCGTTTGATGCGTACATAGAGCCACCAGTGGAAATAAAAACCGGAAACACTGACCACCACTATGATGGCAATACTGACTGGATCCATTACTTACCCTTTACATTTGGCTTACACACAAGCGTGTATAATAGTTTCTAAACCACTCAAGGAGAATGTCATGCGTAAAGTAATACTGTTTGTTGCCGCTTTTGGCGCCATCAGCCTGGTTACCGGTTGTGCATCCAGCCTGACTGGTGACAGCTACTCCCGCTCTGATGCCCGCCAGGTACAAACCGTACGTATGGGCACCATTGAGTCATTGCGTCCGGTACGTATCGAAGGAACCAAGACGCCCATTGGTGCCGGTGCCGGTGCCGCAGTTGGCGGAATTGCCGGCAGCACCATTGGCGGTGGCCGTGGCAGCACCGTAGCAGCAGTTATTGGCGCCGTGGCTGGCGGCCTGGCCGGTGCCGCAGCGGAAGAGGGCATCACCCGCACCCAGGGTGTCGAGATTACCGTACGTGAAGACAACGGAGCTCTCCGTGCTTACGTACAGGCGGTCAACCCCAATGAGATTTTCCGTGTTGGCGAGCGTGTACGCATTACAACAGTAAACGGCACTTCACGCGTATCGCACTAAGCTGATCAGGCACCAGCGTCCATATGGACAGTCAAACCCCGTTGCGCTAGCCAGAGCGCAGCGGGGTTTTCTTTTTCGGCTGGATTTTAGTGATCCGGAGTGGCACCCCTCCCATTGTCAGGAGTGGATGACATCGGGTTTTTGGTATTTGGTCGTACTGGCTTGCTTGCTGTGCTTACGGTATAAGGTTATGACACTGACTGAATATGCAACCGTAAAATACAAGAAACCAAAATTTCATGATGATCGCACTGCTGGCTTTGCCATTTATTAGCGCAATTCTGGTTCTTCTGTTCGCTCGTGCCGGTCGTGGCCCGCTGGTCGGTTTGACTGCACTGGCACCTGTTGGCGGCCTGTTGTTGCTGGCAACCTTTCTGCCTGCAGTGCTGGCACGGGAAACAACCAGTCTGCACATTCCATGGCTGCCGGGTTTCGGGCTGAACCTGAGCCTGCACATGGATGGCCTGAGTTTTCTGTTTGCCTTGCTGATTCTCGGCGTCGGCCTGCTGGTCATCATCTATGCCCGCTACTACCTGGGGCAAAACGAGGCGCTGCCCAGGTTTTTTTCCAGCCTGCTGCTGTTCATGGGTGCCATGCTCGGGCTGGTGCTGGCCGGCAACCTGTTGCTGATGCTGATGTTCTGGGAGCTGACCAGCCTGGCTTCCTTCCTGCTCATCGGTTACTGGCGCCATCGCAATGATGCCAGGGTAGGGGCGCGCATGGCACTGGCGGTTACCGGTGGCGGCGGTCTGGCCTTGCTGGCCGGCATCATCCTGATCGGCCAGGCAGTAGGCAGCTATGAGCTGACCGATGTTCTGGCCGCCGGCGACATGTTGCGTGCCCACTCGTTATATCCAGTGATGCTGGTGCTGGTGCTGCTTGGCGTATTCACCAAGTCGGCGCAGTTTCCGTTCCATTTCTGGCTGCCACATGCCATGGCAGCGCCCACACCAGTGTCGGCCTATCTGCATTCGGCAACCATGGTCAAGGCTGGCGTGTTCCTGCTGGCGCGGCTGTATCCGGCCCTGTCCGGTACCGACTGGTGGTTTTATCTGGTGACCTTCGCCGGCCTGACCACCTTGCTGATAGGTGCCATCACCGCACTGTTCCAGCACGACCTGAAAGGCCTGCTGGCCTATTCCACAGTCAGTCATCTGGGCCTGATCACCATGCTGTTCGGACTGGGTTCAGACCTGGCACCGGTAGCGGCGATCTTCCACATCATCAACCATGCCACTTTCAAGGCTTCACTATTCATGGCTGCCGGCATCATCGACCATGAAACCGGCAGCCGCGATATGCGGCGTATCAACGGCCTGTGGAAATACATGCCACATACTGCCTTGCTGGCCATGGTGGCCTCTTCAGCCATGGCTGGTGTGCCGTTGCTCAATGGTTTTCTCAGCAAAGAAATGTTCTTTGCCGAAACCCTGCACCAGCAGTTGTTGGGCAGCTTCAGCGCCCTGATTCCCGGGCTGGCAACGCTGGCAGCGGTGTTCTCTGTGGCTTACTCGCTACGTTTCATCCATGACGTATTCTTCAATGGCGAGCCGGTCAATCTGCCCAAGTTTCCGCCGCACGAGCCGCCACGTTCGATGAAGATTCCGGTCGAAATTCTGGTGTTTCTCTGCATTCTGGTCGGTACCTTCCCAGCGTTCAGTGTTTCCGGGTTGTTGGCCAGTGCCGCCCAGGCCAGTCTGGGTCACGAGCTGCCCGAATACAGCCTGAGCATCTGGCATGGTTTCAACCTGCCACTGATGATGAGCGTCATCGCCTTGCTCGGTGGCATCGCCCTGTACAGTCTGCGCCGGCCACTATACCGCTGGTATGACGGCCTGCCGGACCTGAATGCGCTGGAAACCTTCGGCCAGAGCCTGCAGGATGCCTACACCCGTACCTCAAGGGTAATTGCCGTGCTGCAGGCGGTATCCCTGCAACGCTATATTGCGGTTTTGCTGTGTTTCCTGGTGTTGCTGGTTGGCTGGACCCTGCTGCCGATGAGCTCGCTTGGCGGTGACACCAGCCTGACCGCAGTCGATCCGCTGACCTTGCTCGGACTGCTGGCAATGTCGCTGGTGGCGCTGCTCACTGTCATCTATCACCGCAAACGCTTGCGCGCCCTGGTTACGCTGGGGCTGGTCGGTCTGATCGTGTCCATGCTGTTTGCCCGCTTTTCCGCACCGGACCTGGCCCTGACCCAGCTGGTGGTCGAGGTGGTGACCATCTTGCTGATGCTGCTGGTGCTGAACTTCATGCCGGCGACCACCCCGCGGGAAAGCAGCAGCCTGCGCCGTTTGCGTGACTTCTGCCTTGCCGCCGCCGGTGGCGGCCTGTTTGCCGTACTCAGTTACGCAGTGCTGAGCCGTCCCTATGACAACAGCCTGGCCCAGTACTATCTGGCCAACAGCGTGCCCGGCGGCGGAGGCACCAACGTGGTCAACGTGGTGTTGGTGGACTTCCGGGGTTTTGACACCCTGGGCGAGATCAGCGTACTGGCGATTACCGCCATTGCCATTCTTGCCCTGCTGGGTGGTACCCGCCTGCCACGGCCGCGCACTGACCGTCATGGCCGGCCCTGGACTGCCGCCCGCGACTACATGATGCTGCGCCTGCTGGCCCGACTGATATTGCCGCTGGCGTTGCTGGTGGCGATCTTCATCTTTTTGCGCGGCCATAACGAACCGGGCGGTGGTTTTATCGCCGGTCTGGTCACCTCGGTGGCGCTGGTGTTGCTGCATGTCAGCTCGGGGCAAGAGTGGGTCGTGCAGCGCCTGCATGTGAACTACCGCAAACTGGCCGCCAGCGGCATTCTGATTGCCGGCCTGACCGGCCTTGGCAGCCTGCTGTTCGGCATGCCGCTGCTGACATCGGCCCATGGCGTGCTGCACATTCCCTGGCTCGGCGAGCTTGAGCTGGCCTCGGCCATGCTGTTTGACCTGGGTGTTTACTTGACCGTGGTTGGCGGTACATTGCTGATTTTGAGCAATCTTGGCCAACTGGGTTACAGCGCACAACTGCCGGAGGACAAATAATGGAGCTCTGGTTCTCTTGTGCCATAGGCTTTCTGGTGTTTTGCGGCATCTACCTGCTGCTGCGCGCACGTACCTTCCCGGTCGCCCTTGGGCTGACCCTGCTGTCCTATGCCATCAACCTGTTCCTGTTTTCCATGGGGCGGCTGAATACCGGCATGCCGGCGGTGATTGGAGCTGCCAGCGACTATACCGACCCGGTACCCCAGGCCCTGGTGTTGACGGCCATTGTCATCGGCTTTGCCATGACTGCCTTTGTGCTGGTACTGGCCTTGCGCGCCTACGTATTGCTGGGAAGCGATCATGTTGATGGCAGTGAGAAGAGCAGGGAGAAGGGCGCATGAACCACTGGATTGTTGCCCCTGTCATCCTGCCGCTGCTGCTGGGTGCGGTGCTGGCCTGGCTGAGTGACGAACGTGCCACATTGACGCGCCGGCTGAGCCTGGCCGGCAGCCTTGTCCTGATGCTGGTAAGCCTGCTGCTGATACGGTCAGCGGGGCAGGACCAGATCCAGATCTACAGTCTGGGGAACTGGCAGGCACCATTCGGCATCGTGCTGGTGCTGGACCGGCTCAGTGCGCTGATGGTACTGGTCACCTCGGTATTGGCCTTGCTGGTCAACCTTTATGCCTGCAGTGGTGATGACAGCCGCGGCCGCTACTTTCATGCATTGTTCCAGTTCCAGATTGCCGGAATCTGTGGTGCCTTCCTGACCGGTGACCTGTTCAACCTGTTCGTCTTCTTCGAGATTCTGCTGATCGCCTCCTACGCTCTGTTGCTGCATGGTGGCGGCAACCAGCGGCTGCGCTCGGCAGTGCACTATGTGGTGCTCAACCTGGTTGGCTCGACGCTGTTTTTGCTCGGTGCCGGCCTGGTCTACGGCGTCAGCGGTACCCTGAACATGGCCGACAT
>CAZKTB010000025.1:7997-15577 GCA_964555485.1 uncultured Thiopseudomonas sp.
CTGGGCGCGCTGGGCGCCTTTGCCGCCGACACCTTGCACAGCATGCTGGCCTGGCTGGTGCTGGTCTCGGTGGGAACATTGCTGGCCGGCATCAGCCTGGCCAACGAGCAGTCGATTACCGCCAGCCTGTACTACCTGTTGCACAGCACCTGGGGCATAGCCGGCATGTTCCTGCTCGCCGACCTGATTGCCCGCCAGCGTGGCAAAATGGCGGCCCGCTTGCGTACCGGCCCGCCTTTGACGGCACCGGCGCGGCTCGGCGGCCTGTTCTTTGTCGGTGCCATCGCCACTACCGGCCTGCCACCATTTTCCGGCTTTATCGGCAAGCTGACCTTGCTGCAATCGGCCAGCGGCCAGCAAGCGGCCTGGTTGTGGCCGGCGCTGCTGTTTGCCGGCTTTGTGGTCCTGGTCGCCCTCAGCCGTGCCGGCAGCCAGCTGTTCTGGCAGCAGGGTACGGTTAGCGGGGAGCCTCCGGTACAGTTGCAGACAGTACCCTATGTCACTGCGGTATTGCTGACTGGCAGTGCGGTGTTGTTGTTGCTGATGGCAGCACCGGTGCTTGAATATTGCCTGGCGGCAGCGCAGCAATTGCTGCAACCGGAGCTCTATCTGCAACAACTGGAAGGAGGTCGGTCATGAACAGGAAGGGATGGCTGCAGCAGCCACTGCTCAGTCTGCTATTGCTGGCCGGCTGGCTGCTGCTTGTGGATGAATACAGTTCGCCCGGTCACTGGGTGTTTGCCCTGGTGTTGGCTCTCGGCATTCCTCGTCTGCTGGGTCACTGGTGGCCACCATTTCCACGTGTTGTCAGCTGGAGCGCACTGATCGTGTTTGTCTGCCGCGGCCTGACCGATATCGTCTTGGGCAACCTGCAGGTGGCACGGCTGGCACTGGGCCCGCAGGCTCATCTGGAACCGGTATTTGTCACCTTCGAGACCCGGCTGGACAATGAGCTGGCGGTTTACATGATGCTCAGCGCCATTTCGCTGGCTCCGGGGTCAGTTTCGACACGTTTTGACGAGAACAGCCGCCAGGTGGAAGTGCATGCCCTGCATTGCACCGACCGGGAGGCTCTGGTCGAGGAAATTCGTGAGCGCTACGAGCGCCAGTTGCAGAAGGTGTTCGCATGTTAAGCATAGTCGTCTGGATCAGCATGGCCATGATAGGCACGGCCTTTTGCCTCAACCTGATGCGGCTGATTCGCGGTCCGTCGATCACCGACCGGGTCTTGGCGCTGGATACGCTGTATATCAACGGATTGGCGATTCTGGTGATCTTCGGCATCGCCATCGACAGCAGGGTGTTTTTTGAAGCTGCCCTGTTGATCGCGCTGTTCGGCTTTTTCAGTACTGTCGTGATCAGCAAATACCTGCTGCGCGGCGATGTCATCGGATAGGAGGCCATATGTCATTCGGATTACAACTGGTGGTGGCGTTCTTTCTGCTGACCGGCAGCTTTTTCGCACTGGTGGGCTCGATCGGCCTGTGGCGCTTCGGTGACTTCTACATGCGCCTGCATGGTCCGGCCAAGGCCACCACGCTGGGTGTGGGCGGCGTGCTGGTCGCCTCCATGCTGTACTTCACCTTCACTACCGGCAGCCTGCGCCTGCACGAGCTGCTGGTTACCCTGTTTCTGATCATCAGCGCGCCGGTATCCGCCTACATGCTATCGCTTGCGGCAAAGAAGGAAGCCAGCCGCGAGCGTGGCCAACGTCACTGATTTGCGCGCAACGATAGCTGCCTTTGCAATGCCGGTTCTGGCTGCTTCAGGGTTCGCTTCTGCGCATATCCGGCAACATGAAGGCCACCAGTCCAAGCAGTGGCAGCAGGGCGCATAGGCGATACACGGTTTCAATGCTGTAGTAGTCAGCCAGCGCACCAATGGCGGCAGCACCTATGCCGGCAATGCCGAAAGACAGGCCGAAGAACAATCCCGAGATCGCCCCGGTCTTGCCCGGTACCAGCTCCTGACCATAAACCACGATGGCAGGGAAGGCCGAGGCGATGATGAAGCCGACAACGAATACCAGCACCAGCGTCAGCGGCAGGCTGACAAAAGGCAGGGCCAGGCTGAACGGCGCAGCTCCCAGAATCGAGCCTAGAATCACTTTCTTGCGTCCGAAACGGTCACCCAGCGGACCGCCGGCAATGGTACCCAGTGCCGAGCCGAACATGAAGATGAACAGACTGTACTGGGCCTGCTGGATACCCAGGCCAAAATTGTCGATCAGGTAAAAGGTGAAGTAGCTGTTCAGGCTGGCCAGATAGACGAACTTGGAAAACATCAGGATCAGCAACAGCGTCAGGGCAAACCGCACCTGTTTGCTGGCCGGCAGCTCTCCGGATGGCGTCAGTGCCCGGCGGCCACGAACGCCATCAAGGTTGGCTGCATGCCAGCGGCTGATGCCGGTCAGGATGATTACACCGACCAATGCCAGCAACGCCACCCAGGCCACGCTGGGCTGGCCAAAAGGCACGATAAAAGCCGCTGCCAGCAAGGGGCCAACCGCTGAACCCATGGTACCGCCGACCTGAAAGATCGATTGGGCCAGGCCGTGCTTGCCGGCCGAAGCCATGCGGGCAATGCGTGAGGATTCCGGATGAAATACTGCCGAACCAACACCGATCAGCGCCGCTGCCAGCAGCAGCAACGGATAGCTGTCCGCCCGGGACAGCAGAATCAGACCGGCCACGGTAAAGCCCATGCCGGCCGGCAACAGCCAGGGCAGGGGATGCTTGTCGGTATACAGGCCGATCAGTGGTTGCAGCAACGAGGCCGAACACTGAAATGCCACGGTGATCAGGCCGATCTGGACAAAGCTCAGGCTGTAATCACCCTGCAACAAGGGATACAACGCCAACAGCACTGACTGCATCATGTCGTTGATCAGGTGGGTGCCGCTGATGGCAAGCAGGATGCCGAAAGAAACGCCAAGACCGGCGCCGGAACACCATCGGGCTGCTGGATGTCTTCACTGTTATAACTGCCAAGAAAGATTGATAGGCAGCTTATGCTACCCCCAAATCCGCACTGGCGCACGTACACGATCACCTGTGCATTCGTCCCGCTCAGGCGTACAATCGTGCCCATTTCATGTGCAAGCGAGTTTTTCATGTCCGAACCAGTCCGCCTGACCCAGTACAGCCACGGTGCTGGCTGTGGTTGCAAGATTGCCCCCAACGTACTCAGCACCATCCTTGCCGGCAGCGGCGATCAGCAGCTGGATCCGCGCCTGTGGGTGGGTAACCAGTCGCGCGATGACGCCGCCGTCTATGCGCTGGATGACGAACGTGGCGTGATTTCCACTACCGATTTCTTCATGCCGATTGTCGATGACCCCTTCGACTTCGGTCGCATTGCCGCCACCAATGCCATCAGCGACATCTATGCCATGGGCGGCACACCATTGATGGCCATTGCCATTCTGGGCTGGCCGGTCAATGTGCTGTCTCCGGAAATCGCCGCCGAAGTGATTCGTGGCGGCCGTACCGTCTGTGATGCCGCCGGCATCCCGTTGGCTGGCGGTCACTCGATTGATGCTCCGGAGCCGATCTTCGGCCTGGCAGTGACCGGCGAGGTGCGCAAGGCGCAGCTCAAGCGTAACGACACAGCTACCGCGGGCTGCCGTCTGTACCTGACCAAACCGCTGGGTATCGGCATCTACACCACGGCGGAAAAGAAGGGGGTTCTGGAAACGGCCGACCAGCACGTTGCGCGTGATCTTATGGTGCAACTGAACCGCCCGGGGCAGCACTTTGCCAGGTTGCCGCAGGTGACTGCCATGACAGATGTGACCGGCTTCGGTCTGCTCGGACATCTGGTGGAAATGGCCGACGGCTCCGGCCTCACCGCACAGCTGAACAAGAATGCCGTACCGCGCCTGCCACAGGTCGAGCACTATCTTGGTCTGGGCTGCATCCCAGGTGGCACCCTGCGCAATTTCGACAGCTATGGCCAGCGTATCGCCCCGATTGCCGAGCAGGACCGTCACTGGCTGTGCGACCCGCAAACCAGCGGCGGACTGCTGGTGGCGGTCACCACCGAAGGTGAAGCGGAGTTCCTGCAGGTGGCAACAGGACTCGGCCTTGAGCTTGAACCGATCGGCCAGCTGATGGAGCAGGGCGAGTTTGCGGTCGAGGTGCTCTGATGACCGACTGCAGCGACTATAAACGCATATTTCTGCAGGACCTGCCGCTGATCGACACCCGTGCACCGATAGAATTTGCCAAGGGTGCCTTTCCGCAGGCGGCCAACCTGCCGTTGATGACGGACAGCGAACGACAGAAAGTGGGCACCTGCTACAAGCAGAAAGGCCAGCAGGCAGCCATAGGGCTGGGGCATCAGCTGGTCTCCGGCGCAACCAAGGATGAGCGGGTACAGGCCTGGGCCGATTTTGCCCATGCCAATCCGCAAGGCCTGCTGTATTGCTTTCGCGGCGGCCTGCGCTCGCAGATCAGCCAGCAATGGCTGCACGAAGCCGGGATTGATTACCCCAGAGTCGCCGGTGGCTACAAGGCGCTGCGAACCTTTCTGCTGGAGACATTGCAGGCGGCAGTAGAGGAGTGCAGTTTTGTACTGGTTGACGGCCTGACCGGTACCGGCAAGACCGATGTGCTGTTGCAGCTGCCCAATGCGCTGGACCTGGAAGGTCACGCCAACCATCGTGGTTCCAGCTTCGGCAAACATGCTACCGCGCAGCCGTCACAGATCAGTTTTGAAAACAGCCTGGCCATTGATGTGCTGAAAAAGCGCGAACAGGGCATCAACCACTTCGTGCTGGAAAACGAGTCACGCATTGTCGGCTCCTGCTCGGTACCGCTGGAGTTGCACCGCCGCATGCAGGGTGCGCCCATCGTATTGCTGCAGGACAGTTTTGACAGCAGGGTTGAGCGGATCCTGCGTGATTACGTGATCCGTTTGCGCGAAGAGTTCCGCCAGCTGCACGGACCGGAGCAGGGCGACGTGCAATTTGCCAGCCGCCTGACCGACAGCATGGCAAGAATCCGCAAGCGCCTTGGTGGTGCGTTACATCAGGAGCTGGATGCGATATTGCAATCTGCCTTGCAGACGCAGCTGACAAATGGCGATACGGCGCTACACCGCGACTGGATCAGCCGCTTGCTGGAAGACTATTACGATCCCATGTACCGCTATCAGCACGGCAAGGTCAGCGAACGGGTGGTATTCAGCGGTGACCAGTCAGCGGTGCTGGAGTACCTGTTGCAAAGTGGCAACTGAATACTCGACTAAATTACTATGCGATTGCCCGGGGGCGGAGAGTAGCATGAGGTCATATATCTGTAAGGAGCAGTACCATGAGTGACCCGCAACTGGCCGAGTTGATT
This sequence comes from uncultured Thiopseudomonas sp., assembly GCA_964555485.1. GTDB lineage: Bacteria > Pseudomonadota > Gammaproteobacteria > Pseudomonadales > Pseudomonadaceae > Thiopseudomonas. The sequence goes on from CAZKTB010000025.1 coordinate 13,343, forward strand.
CTGGAGCAGACCAGCGATGCACTGATCTATGCCGATACCGAAGGCAATATCCGCCGCTGGAACGCGGCTGCAACCGAACTGTTCGGCTTTAATGCTGAAGAAGCGCTCGGGCAGAGTCTCGACCTCATTATTCCCAAGCATCTGCGTGATGCGCACTGGCGTGGTTTTGACGCTGCCGTACAGAGCGGTCAGCTCAAGCTGTCGGGAAAACCGACCCTGACCCGCTCCCTGCATAAGGATGGCGGCAAGCGCTATGTGGAAATGACTTTTGCCCTGGTCAAGAACGAACAGGACGAAGTGCAGGGCAGTGTATCCATGGCCCGGGACGTGACCGAGCGCGTCGAAGCGGAAAAGGCCGCACGCAAGGCTGGCGCCTGAGTACTCAAACCAGCTGGCGCAGCAACCCGGCAGTCAGCATGCCGGCGGCAATCGCCAATAGCTGATTTTTCAGCAACAACACGACCAGAGCCGTTACCGCCAGCGCCATGCGGGCGGCCAGGTCTCCCTCCAGCGCCATCGGCGCAACAATGGCAATCAGCACCGAACCGGACATCGCCTGGATGAACAGCCGTACCCGGTAGCCCAGCGGTACAAAAGACATGATGAACACGCCACCCCAGCGGGTGGCCAGGGTGACCAGCGCCATGGCCAGAATGATGACAATCAGGCCGCTGCCGGTAGTGGCGTCAATGTTCATTGCCGCACCTCCCCATACAGGCACCGGCCAGGCCACCGGCGAGTGCACCGACAATCACATGGCTGTTCTCGGGTAGAAAGCGGTATGCCAGTAGCGAACTGACGGCTGCAATTGTCCAGATGACAAACGTGCGTATGTTTTTCTCGCTGCCCAGCACCATCGCCAGCAAAAAGCAGCCCAGAACCATGTCGATACCCAGACTGTAGGGATCACTGATGGCATGCCCGAAGTGGATGCCCAGCCAGCTGCCCAGTACCCACGACAACCACAGCGACAGGCCACCACCAATCAGAATGCCAAACCCCGGCTTGTCGCAGCTGAACGCCTGCAGCGACATGGCCCAGTTGGCATCCGTGGCCAGCAACATGGCAGCGTAACGCTTGCCCGGCGGCAATTGTGCCAGCCAGGGGTAGAGCGTGGCACCCATCAGCAGGTGACGGGCATTGATGGCAAACACCGTTGCCATCAGGGTGAAAATCGGTACCTGTGTGCCCCACAGCTCCAGTGAGGCAAACTGTGAGGCACCGGCAAATACCAGTGCGCTCATGGCCAGTGTGCTGGTCTGGTCCAGCCCGGTCTGGGCTGCGGTCAGGCCGAAGGCCAGGGCAAACACCACTACAAACAGTGACAGGGGCAGCAGCTGTAAAAAACCGGTTCTAAGCAGTCGGTTGTCGATTCGACACAGATCACTGGTTACGTTTTGTTGGCTCAACTTGCTGCTCCATAAGGCAAGAAAGCCCCGGGCGGGGCTTTCTTGTACGTGCCTGAAAGGCTGCTTTAGTCGTTATTGGCTACGCCAAGAATCTGCAGCAGGCTCAGGAACAGGTTGTAGATGGACACATAAAGGTTGATGGTGGCCATGATGTAGTTGGTTTCGCCGCCGTTGATCAGCTCGCTGGTCTGATACAGGATGATGGCCGAGGAAAACAGCACAAAACCTGCGCTAATAGCCAGCTGGAAGGCGGACAGATCAAAGATCAGGCTGGCAACAATGGCCGCCAGCAGGACAAAGAAGCCGGCGGTGATGAAGCCGCGCAGAAAGCTCATGTCCTTGCGGGTGATCAGCACGAATGCGGACAGGCCGCCAAACACCAGCGCGGTCATGGTGAAGGCTGATGCAATGACTTCGGCGCCATTATGCATGCCCAGGTACATGTTCAGGATAGGGCCCAGGGTGTAGCCCATGAAGCCGGTCAGGGCAAAGGTGGTGACCAGACCCCAGCCGGAGTTACGCAGACGCACGGTCGCAAACATCAGGCCATAGAAGCCAACCAGCGTCAGCATCATGCCGGGATGGGGCAGGCGCATTTGCTGGGATACAAAAGCGACCAGGCCGCTGAAGGCCAGGGTCAGGGCCAGCAGGCCGTAGGTGTTGCGCAAAACCGAGTTGCCGGCGCGCTCGATAACCACCTCATGGGTATTGAAACGTTGCATGCTGTTGAATCTCCTTGTTGGTATGCACCACAGCGGGTTATGCAGGTTGCGGCAAGCTTAGCAGAAGCGCCTGCTTGCTGCATACAGACTCTGGTATGGACTGG
>CAZKTB010000026.1:0-2747 GCA_964555485.1 uncultured Thiopseudomonas sp.
TGTTGGGTGCATTGACTGCACCTGTGCTGGCCCAGCCGGCCAGTCAGCCGGAGGCCGCGGTGAAGCTGGCCGCATTGCTGGGTGATGCGCAAACCCTGCAGGGACGTTTTTCCCAGCTGACGCTGGATGCCAGCGGTACGCAACTGCAGGAAAGCTCCGGACTGATGGAGCTGAAGCGTCCGGGCATGTTCCGCTGGGTAACCGAGCCACCGCTGGAACAGGAGCTGGTATCCGACGGCAAGAAAGTCTGGCTGTACGACCCTGACCTGCTGCAGGTAACCATTCAGGCCATGGACGAGCGCATGACCCACACGCCGGCGCTGCTGCTGTCAGGCAACGTCGCCGAGATCAGCGCCAGTTTCGATATTGAGTACAGCGAAAACGGTACTGCCAGTGATTTCATGCTGACGCCGAAGGCAAAGGACACCCTGTTCGACAGCCTGCGTCTGTCATTCCGCGATGGCCGCATCAATGACATGCAGCTCAATGATGCCGTCGGTCAGCGCACCAATATTCTGTTCATGAGTATCCGCATGAACGAGCCGCTGGACGACAGCCATTTCCGCTTCGAGATTCCCGCCGGCGTGGATGTGATCGAGGAATAATCTTGGACCTGTTCGCTCCCGAATCCCTGACCCAGCCACTGGCCGCCCGTTTGCGCGCCCAGTCGCTGGATGAGTATGCCGGTCAGCAACACATTCTGGCGCCGGGCAAACCACTGCGTGAAGCCATAGAGCAGGGTGCGCTGCACTCGATGCTGTTCTGGGGCCCGCCGGGTGTGGGCAAGACCACCTTGGCCAGGTTGCTGGCGCAGGTCAGTGATGCCCACTTCATTACCCTGTCGGCAGTGATGTCCGGGGTGAAGGAAATCCGCGAGGCAGTGAGTGAAGCCAAGATGCAGGCCGCCCAGTATCAGCGTCGCAGCATCCTGTTTGTCGACGAGGTACACCGCTTCAACAAGAGCCAGCAGGATGCCTTTTTGCCCTATGTTGAAGATGGCACTTTCATCTTTATTGGCGCCACCACGGAAAACCCTTCTTTCGAGCTGAACAATGCTTTGCTGTCGCGGGCACGGGTTTACGTGCTGAAAGGGCTGGACACTGAAGCGCTGACTTTTTTGCTCAGCCGTGCCCTGCAGGAAGAGCGCGGGCTGGGCAGCAGAAGCCTGAGCCTGACCGACGAGGCCCGCCGGCTATTGTTGCAGGCTGCCGACGGTGATGGCCGCCGTTTGCTCAACCTGCTGGAAAACGCTGCCGACCTGGTGGAAGACGGCCAGCAGATTGATGAACAGCTGCTGGTCGAAGTGCTGGGTGATACGCCGCGCCGTTTCGACAAGGGTGGCGAGGCTTTTTATGACCAGATTTCCGCGCTGCACAAGTCGGTGCGTGGCTCCAGCCCGGATGGCGCGCTTTACTGGTATGCGCGCATGCTCGATGGTGGCTGTGACCCCCTGTACGTCGCCCGTCGTGTGGTGCGCATGGCCAGCGAGGATATCGGCAATGCCGACCCGCGTGCGCTGGCCATCTGTCTGGATGCCTGGCAGGTGATGGAGCGCCTGGGTAGCCCCGAAGGTGAACTGGCCATTGCCCAGGCAATCGTCTATCTGGCCTGTGCCGCCAAGAGCAACGCCGTCTATATGGGCTATAACGCCGCATTGCGTGATGCCCGCGAACTGGGTTCGCTGGAGGTGCCGCTGCACCTGCGCAATGCGCCGACCAAGCTGATGAAGGAAATGGGTTACGGCGATGAATACCGATACGCCCACGACGAGCCTAATGCCTATGCTGCAGGTGAGGACTATTTCCCCGAGAGCATCGAGCCGCGCAACTATTACCAGCCGGTAGCCCGTGGCCTGGAAATAAAGATCGGCGAAAAGCTGGAACACCTGAAACAGCTGGACGCGCAAAGCCCGCGCCAGCGACGAAACAAAGCATGAATGCCGTTTTGATGGTGGCACTGGGTGGCGCGCTGGGCAGTGTGTTGCGCTATCTGTGTGGGCTGCTGGTTCAACAGCCCTGGGCAACATTGACGGTCAACTTGCTGGGCAGTTTTCTGATCGGCGTCGGAGCTATGTACCTTGCCAGCGGTGAAAACCCGCTGCTGCGTTTGCTGCTGGTCACTGGCATACTAGGCGGCTTTACCACCTTCTCGTCCTTTTCACTGGATAGTCTGCAGTTGCTGCAGCTGGGTGAATGGGGCAGGGCATCCATGTATGTTTTTGGCAATGTGGTAGGTGGTTTGTTGGCCTGCTGGACGGGTTTTTTGCTGGCGGGGCTGGTTAGGTAGGTTTTTGTTTTTGGGGCTTGCTGGGTGGGTGTTTAGTGCATGCTGCAGCGGGGCACAGGCTCCGCAGGGTCGCTGCAAGTCCATCCATTTAAGCTCTACGGCGGCATCCATGCCGCCGAAGCCCTGCGGAACCTGCACCCCGCTGCAGCTATTCAGCTCCGAGCTGGCTGTAAGCCCCGTATAGGTGTGGAGGATAAGATCGGTGCCTGTTATCTGGTATGGGTACTGGTTATAAGCTGCACTGAAATTGCATCATCATTACCGGGCTTGACCCGGTAATCTCCCAGCCATGTGCAACTTTGAGGGGGATCACCCGATCAAGTCGGGTGATGACGGCTTATAGCCTGAGCTGCTGGTTGCACGGAATTTACAGTAGCGCTGGAGTATGGGTGGAGCAAACCGTGCAACGCCATGGATGGCGTTGAAGAGCCTACAGGGCAGTTTTTTGCTCCTGCAAAAAC
>CAZKTB010000026.1:2757-15145 GCA_964555485.1 uncultured Thiopseudomonas sp.
CATACTTCAGCGATACAGACTCGAAATTAACAAGCTTTATTGCATCAAGTAAAAAGTTAAAACAGAAAAGAGAATTTTATGCTGGATTCAAGACTGGTTCGTACCCAACCTCAAGAAATCGCCCAACAGCTGGCTGCCCGTGGCTTCGTGCTGGATGTAGCTGCGCTGGAGCAGCTGGAAGCCCAGCGCAAGGAAGTGCAGATGCGCACCGAGCAGCTGCAGTCCGAGCGCAATAGCAGCGCCAAGTCGATTGGCCAGGCCAAGGCCCGTGGCGAAGATATTGCCCCGTTGCTGGCGGCGGTGGACAAGATGGGTAGCGAGCTGGATGAAGCCAAGCAGCAGCTGGGTGCAATCCAGACCCGTCTGGATGACATTTTGCTGGGTGTGCCCAATATTCCGCACGAGTCGGTACCTGCAGGTGCCGATGAAGACGACAACGTGGAGATTCGCCGCTGGGGCGAGCCTGCGAGCTTTGATTTCGAGGTCAAGGACCATGTCGAGCTTGGCGAGAAGCTGGGCATGCTGGACTTTGCCAATGCCGCCAAGCTGTCCGGTGCGCGTTTTGCCGTCATGCGTGGCGGTATCGCCCGTCTGCACCGTGCGCTGGCGCAGTTCATGCTCAACACCCACACTGCCGAACATGGCTATCAGGAACACTACACTCCCTATCTGGTGCAGGCTTCCGCGCTGCAGGGTACCGGCCAGCTGCCCAAGTTCGAGGAAGACCTGTTCCGTCTCGACCGTGAAGAGCAGGCGCCGCTGTACCTGATTCCTACCGCCGAGGTTTCCCTGACCAATCTGGTGGCCGACGAAATCCTGGCTGCAGAAGAACTGCCGATCAAGATGGTTGCGCACAGCCCCTGTTTCCGCAGTGAAGCAGGTGCTTCCGGTCGTGACACCCGCGGCATGATCCGCCAGCACCAGTTCGACAAGGTGGAACTGGTACAGATCGTTCATCCGGAAAAATCCTTCGAGGCGCTGGAGCAGCTGACCGGTCATGCCGAAAAAATTCTGCAACTGCTGGAGTTGCCTTACCGGGTGGTAACCCTGTGCACCGGCGACATGGGCTTCTCTGCCAGCAAGACCTACGACATCGAGGTCTGGGTACCCAGTCAGGACAAGTACCGCGAAATCTCTTCCTGCTCCAACTGCACCGACTTCCAGGCCCGCCGCATGCAGGCCCGCTTCCGCAATCCGGAAAGCGGCAAGCCCGAGCTGGTGCACACCCTGAACGGCTCCGGTCTGGCCGTGGGCCGTACGCTGGTGGCGGTGATCGAGAACTACCAGCAGGCTGACGGCAGCATCCGTGTACCGCAGGCACTGGTGCCTTACATGGGTGGTGTTGAAGTCATTATCGCTTAACGGGCAGTTAATCTGGCCCTGACAGTGCGCTTCTTGATTTGGCGCATACATTCACTGGCATTTTGTTAGTAGAGTGCCAGCGGAATGATTTACAAGGGCAATTAAAGCCGTTAAGGAGTATCAATGGAGTACTTGCCGTTATTTCACCAGCTGCGCGGGCAGCCTGTTTTGCTGGTTGGTGGAGGTGAGGTTGCGTTGCGCAAGGCCCGGCTTTTGGCCCAGGCAGGTGCACGTTTGCGGGTGGTTACCCTGGAATTGCACCCGGAGCTGAAGCAGCTGCTGGAGGAAACCGGTGGTGAATACCAGCTGCGAGGCTGGCAGTCAGGTGACTGCGAAGGCCATGTACTGGTGGTGGCTGCTACTGAAAACAACGAGCTCAATGCAGAGGTCGCAGCAGAGACAAAAGCACTCAATGTGCCGGTCAACGTGGTTGATACCCCGGCGCTGTGTAGCGTGATTTTTCCGGCAATTGTTGACCGTTCACCTCTGGTGGTGGCGGTCTCCAGCGGCGGCCATGCGCCCGTACTGGCACGACTGGTACGGGCAAAACTGGAAACCGTGTTGCCTGCCACTTACGGCAAGCTGGCCCAGCTGGCGCAGAAATATCGCGAGACGGTCAAGCAGCGCTTTGACAACCTGCAACAGCGCAGGGTCTTCTGGGAAGATACATTGCAAGGTCCGATTGCCGAGCAGGTTTTTGCCGGCAATCTGGAACAGGCCGAGCAAATGGTGCAGGACAAGCTGGCCGGCAAGGTGGAAGATGTCACTGGCGAGGTCTATCTGGTCGGTGCCGGTCCTGGCGACCCCGACTTGCTGACTTTCAAGGCATTGCGTCTGATGCAACAGGCCGATGTGGTGCTGTATGACCGTCTGGTTGCCCCCGAAATCGTCGACATGTGCCGCCGTGATGCGGATCGCATCTATGTTGGCAAGGCCGCTTCGAACCACAGCCTGCCGCAGGAACAGATCAATCAGAAACTGGTTGAGCTGGCAAAGGAAGGCAAGCGGGTACTACGCCTAAAAGGCGGTGACCCCTTCATCTTTGGCCGTGGCGGCGAAGAGATCGAGGAGCTGGCGCAGAACGGTATTCCGTTCCAGGTGGTGCCGGGCATCACTTCGGCTTCAGGCTGCTCCAGTTATGCCGGCATTCCGCTGACCCATCGCGATTACGCCCAGTCGGTACGCTTTGTGACCGGTCACCCGAAAGATGGCAATCTCGACCTGCCCTGGACCGAGCTGGTTTCCACTACCCAAACTGTGGTGTTCTACATGGGCCTTGGTACCTTGCCGAATATCGCCAGGCACCTGGTGAGCAATGGCCGTGCGGCCAGCACACCAGTGGCTGTCATCGAGCGTGGCACCACTGCACAACAGCGGGTGATTCTGGGTACCCTGGACGACATCGCCAGGCGTATTGAAGAGGAAAAGGTGGAAAGCCCAAGCCTGATCATTGTTGGTGAGGTTGTTGCCCTGAAGGAAAGGCTTGAATGGTTTGCCGGACAAGCTTGCTGACGGGCTGTTGAACCAGACCCGGCCGGCTCCGCGGCCGGCCGGGTTTTGTTGCAAACGTCCGGCTGCTCCTGTGTTATCCTGACCGCCCGCTTTGGGCGGTCGTTTTGATTTTAACAGTCTAGGAGAATCCGGATGTCTATGCAGCAGTCCCGTGTCGAGCGGGCTGATTTTGACCGGGTCATGGTACCCAATTATGCCCCGGCAGGTTTCATTCCCGTACGCGGACTCGGTTCGCGAGTCTGGGATCAGGGCGGCCGCGAGCTGATCGATCTGGCTGGCGGAATTGCGGTAAACGGTCTTGGACATTGTCATCCGGCGCTGGTCAGCGCACTAACCGAGCAAGCTGGCAAGCTCTGGCACATGTCGAACGTGTTCACCAATGAACCAGCATTACGCCTGGCGAACAAGCTGGTGGAAGCCACTTTTGCCGAGCGGGTGTTTTTTGCCAACTCCGGTGCCGAAGCCAACGAGGCTGCACTCAAGCTGGCGCGCAAGGTGGCCAGTGACCGTGTTGGTGCCGACAAGTACGAAATCATCTCGACCGTCAACAGCTTTCATGGCCGTACCATCTTTACCGTGAATGTCGGCGGACAGCCCAAGTATTCCGAGGGCTTCGGTCCGCGCCCGGAGGGCATCACGCACGTACCCTATAACGACATTGCAGCAATGGAAGCGGCCATTAGTGCCAAAACCTGTGCCGTGATTGTTGAGCCCATCCAAGGTGAAAGCGGTGTGCTGCCGGCTGATCAGGCCTGGCTGGAGCGGGTGCGCGAGCTGTGCGACCAGCATGATGCGCTGCTGATCTTCGACGAGGTGCAAACCGGTGTCGGCCGTACCGGCAAGCTGTTTGCCTACGAACACTATGGCGTGATTCCAGACATCCTGACCACCGCCAAGAGCCTGGGCGGCGGTTTCCCTGTGTCGGCAATGCTGACCCTCGAGCGCTGGGCTTCACACTTCAATGTCGGCACCCATGGCACCACCTTTGGCGGCAACCCGCTGGCGTGAGCGGTTGGAGAAGCGGTAGTGGACATCATCAAGACACCGGAAGTGCTGGCCGGTGTCGCCGAGCGCGAGCAGCTGTTCCGTGGGCATCTGCAGGACATCGCCGAGCGTTATGGCATCTTTGCCAAGGTGCGTGGCAAGGGCTTGCTGATCGGAGCGGTGCTGAGTGAAAGCTGGCAGGGCCGTGCCGCCGATGTGCTGGCTGCCGCCGAGGCTGCCGGTGTGCTGGTGTTGATGGCTGGCCCCAACGTGGTGCGTTTTGCCCCGAGCCTGGTGATCGAGCCCGAAGACATCAACGAAGGCATGCAGCGGTTTGCCGCAGCCGTCGAAAAGCTTTGTGCCAACTGATTCCTGCCATACTGGAGAACATGATGAAATTGCAAACCTTGACGCTGGTGCTGGAAGACGAGTCCGGCGAGCAGCAAGTGCAGGAATGTGCCCGTGTTGCCGTGATCTGGCAGGGCAAGGAGTTGTGGCTGCAACCGGTCGGCAACCAGCTGATGCTGGGAGTGGATGTCGCCGAAGGCGATACCGAATATGCCAACCTGCTACTACGCCCGATGGCGACCAATCTGGTCAGCGTCGAGCTTGAAATGGAGCCGGCAGGCGAGGACGATCTGGCCGACGGTCATGTGCACGGTCCCGATTGCCAGCACTGAGGCTTGACTGCCAGAGAATTTGGTTTCGCTGCTTGCATCAGCCTGACAGGGACGATGCGGGCAGCGGGTTGATAGATTTTGTTTATCGTGGTGTTTGATTCAATTTATAGGCCGCTGTGGCTCTAATTGTTTACTGTTAACCACGCTTGTTGAAGTGCCACCGGCAAATGGTGGCCACGTATGGATACCGATATGAAGAGCGCCGAAATTCGCGAAGCTTTCCTGAAGTTTTTTGAAGGCAAGGGGCATACCCGTGTTCCTTCCAGCTCCCTGGTCCCGGATAACGACCCGACCCTGCTGTTTACCAACGCCGGCATGAACCAGTTCAAGGACTGTTTTCTCGGCCTGGACAAGCGCAGCTATACCCGTGCCGCCAGCAGCCAGAAATGCGTGCGTGCCGGTGGCAAGCACAACGACCTGGAAAACGTCGGCTACACCGCCCGCCACCACACCTTCTTCGAGATGCTGGGCAACTTCAGTTTTGGCGACTACTTCAAGCGTGATGCCATCGTCTATGCCTGGGAGTTCCTGACCAGCGAGCAGTGGCTGAACCTGCCCACGGACAAGCTCTGGATCACCATTTACCACACCGATGACGAAGCGTTCGAGATCTGGCGCGATGTGGCCGGTGTGCCTGCCGAGCGCATCATCCGCATTGGCGACAATGGCGGCGCCCCCTATGCGTCCGACAACTTCTGGGCCATGGGAGACACCGGCCCGTGCGGCCCCTGTACCGAGATTTTCTTTGACCACGGCGAACACATCTGGGGTGGCCTGCCGGGCAGTCCGGAAGAGGATGGCGACCGCTACATCGAGATCTGGAACAACGTTTTCATGCAGTTCAACCGCACCGCCGATGGCGTCCTGCACCCGCTGCCCGCGCCCAGCGTGGATACAGGCATGGGACTGGAGCGTATCAGTGCGGTAATGCAGCACGTCAACTCCAACTACGAGATCGACCTGTTCCAGAACCTGCTGGCTGCCGTGGCCGGTGCCATTGGCTGTGCCAATGATGACGATCCTTCACTCAAGGTTGTCGCCGACCATATACGTTCGTGCTGCTTCCTGATTGCCGACGGCGTGCTGCCGTCCAACGATGGCCGTGGTTATGTGCTGCGCCGCATCATCCGTCGCGCCTGCCGTCACGGCAACAAGCTGGGTGCCAAGGACAGCTTCTTCCATAAAGTCGTGCCGGCACTGGTGGCCGAGATGGGTGATGCCTTCCCCGAGCTGAAACAGCAGCAGGCGCAAATCGAGCGTGTGCTCAAAAGCGAGGAAGAACAGTTTGCCAAGACCCTGGAGCAGGGCCTGCGCATTCTCGAGGCCGACCTTGCCGACCTGCAAGGCAGTGTCATTCCCGGTGAGGTGGTGTTCAAACTGTACGATACCTACGGCTTCCCGATGGATCTGACCGCCGACATCGCCCGCGAACGCGAGCTGACCGTCGACGAGGAAGGTTTCGAGCGCGAGATGGAAGTCCAGCGCGAGCGTGCCCGTGCTGCAAGCGCCTTTGGTCTGGACTACAACAGCCTGCTCAAGGTTGACGGCAAAACCGATTTTCTTGGCTATACCGATCTGCGCACCAGCGCCAAGGTGCTGAGCCTGTTGCGCGATGGCAAGGAGGCTGAACAGGCCGCTGCCGGTGACGAACTGGTAGTGGTACTGGACCAGACCCCTTTCTACGGTGAGTCCGGTGGCCAGGTGGGTGACTGTGGTTATCTGCTGGGCGATGGCCTGCGCTTTGAGGTGCGTGATACCACACTGACCGGTGATGCCGTACTGCATCACGGCGTGTTGCTGGAAGGCAGCCTGCAAAAAGGCCAGAGTATCGAAGCCGAGGTGGATGCCAATGTACGCCAGGCCACAGTACTGAATCACTCGGCCACTCACTTGCTGCATGCTGCGCTGCGCGAGATTCTTGGCGAGCATGTGCAACAGAAGGGCTCGCTGGTGGACAGCCAGCGCCTGCGTTTCGACTTCAGCCATTTCGAGGCGGTAACGCCCGAGCAGATTGCCGCGCTGGAAGAGCGCGTCAATCAGCAGATCCGCCTGAATACTGCGGTGGAAACCTGCGAAACCGACATGGAAACCGCCAAGCAAATGGGCGCCATGGCGCTGTTTGGTGAAAAGTACGGCAATGATGTGCGTGTCCTGACCATGGGTGACGGCTTCTCGGTCGAGCTTTGCGGTGGCACCCACGCCAAGCGTACCGGCGATATCGGCTTGTTCAAGATTGTCAGCGAAGGCGGCATCGCCTCCGGCGTGCGCCGTATCGAGGCGGTGACCGGCGAGCTGGCCTGGCAGTGGGTGAAGGACAGCGAAAACACCTTGCGTCAGCTGATGGGACTGGTGCGCGGCAACCGCGACAACCTGCTCGACAAGCTGCAGGCGATGCTGGAGCACAGCAAGACGCTGGAAAAAGAACTACAACAGGCCAAGGCCAAGGCGGCCAGCGCGGCCGGCAGCGATCTGGCTGGCCAGGCCGAAGAGGTCAACGGGGTGAAAACCCTGGCGGCCCGCGTCGACGGACTGGACAACAAGGCGCTGATGGACCTGATGGACCAGCTGAAAAACAAGCTGGGCAGCGGCGTCATCCTGCTGGCTTCGGAACATGAGGGCAGGGTGGTGCTGGTGGCAGGTGTTACCAAGGACCTGACCGGTCAATACAAGGCTGGTGACCTGATGCGCCAGGCTGCAGCTGCAGTTGGCGGCAAGGGCGGCGGCCGGCCCGACATGGCCCAGGGTGGCGGCACTGATGCCGGCAAGCTGGACGAGGCACTGGCGCTGGTCAAGGCCTTTGTCAGCGGACAGGGGGCCTGACCGATGGCGCTGTATGTACAGAAATTTGGCGGCAGCTCGGTAGCCAATATCGAGCGCATCCAGCAGGTTGCCGACAAGGTCCAGCGTTTTCACCAGGACGGCCACCAGGTTGTGGTGGTGCTGTCGGCGATGAGCGGCGAGACCAACCGTCTGCTCGACCTGGCCAGACAGGTCGGCAGCAATCCGTCAGCCCGCGAGCAGGACATGCTGGCTTCCACTGGCGAGCAGGTCACCATCTCTTTGTTGGCCATTGCCCTGGCAGAGCGGGGTGTACCTGCGATCTCGATGACCGGCTGGCAGATCCCGATCCGCACTGACTCGTCCTATGGCAAGGCGCGCGTGCAGGAGCTTGACGGCGATCATGTGCGTGCACAGCTGGACCTTGGCAAGGTGGTGGTGGTTGCCGGTTTCCAGGGGGTGGATGCAGACAATAACGTGACCACTCTCGGCCGCGGCGGCTCCGACACCACGGCGGTGGCACTGGCGGCGGTGCTCAAGGCCGACGAATGCCAGATCTACACCGATGTCGATGGCGTTTATACCACCGACCCGCGCGTAGTGGCCGAGGCCCGCAGGCTGGATCGCATCACCTTCGAGGAGATGCTGGAAATGGCCAGCCAGGGCTCGAAGATCCTGCAGATCCGCTCGGTGGAATTTGCCGGAAAATACAATGTGCCCTTGCGCGTCCTGCACAGTTTCCAGGACGGCCCGGGTACCCTGATAACCATGCAACAGGATACATCCATGGAACAGCCGATCATTTCGGGAATAGCCTTCAATCGCGACGAGGCCAAGTTGACCATTCGTGGAGTGGCAGATACTCCGGGAGTGGCCTTCCGCATTCTGGGCGCAATCAGTGATGCCAATATCGAGGTGGATGTGATTGTCCAGAACGTGGCGGAGGAGGATAATACCACCGACCTGACATTTACCGTCGGCCGCCTGGACTATGAGAAGGCATTGCAGATCCTGCAGCAGACCGGTAACGAGCTGGGTGCCCGCCAGGTGGCAGGTACGCCCAGTATTGCCAAGGTATCCATCATCGGTGTGGGCATGCGCTCACACGCGGGTGTTGCCAGCCGGATGTTTGCCGCGCTGGCCAGAGAGAATATCAACATCCAGATGATTTCCACTTCGGAGATCAAGGTGTCTGTGGTGATTGATGAAAAATATACCGAGCTGGCCGTTCGTGCCCTGCATGACGAGTTTGGACTGGATACTCCAGTGGTGAGCCACGCCTGAGCCCCGGCTGCAGCCCGTGTATATTTGAACAATTGAAGAATCAAGGAGAAATGGAATGTTGATTTTGACTCGACGTGTAGGCGAAACCCTGATGGTAGGTGACGATGTCACAGTTACCGTTCTGGGCGTAAAAGGCAACCAGGTCCGTATTGGTGTGGATGCGCCAAAGGATGTTGCGGTGCATCGTGAAGAGATTTACCAGCGCATTCAGAGCGAGAAGGAAGACGGTCAGGAGTGAGGCGGTAAATAAAATCAAAACCGCCTTGCAAAAACAAAAAAACACTGTATGATTCGTTCCCGTTACGGAGAGGTGGCCGAGAGGCCGAAGGCGCTCCCCTGCTAAGGGAGTACACCTCAAAAGGGTGTCGGGGGTTCGAATCCCCCCCTCTCCGCCATACAGGCATAAAGTGTTTAAAGCACTTGAAAAATACATTAAACACTTTATAATGCGTGACTTACGGACTCATAGCTCAGCTGGATAGAGTACTCGGCTACGAACCGAGCGGTCGGAGGTTCGAATCCTCCTGAGTCCGCCATATTCAAATGGCAACAGCAACAAATGTTGTCAGATGAAACCAGCACTAGCCTGGATAAACCTAGTACCGGACTCATAGCTCAGCTGGATAGAGTACTCGGCTACGAACCGAGCGGTCGGAGGTTCGAATCCTCCTGAGTCCGCCATATAAAAAAGCTTGCATTTGATGCAAGCTTTTTTTTTGCCAGAAAATCCGGATATTGGTGGCAAACAAGGGTATCTTCCATACTTGCCTGCAGTCCGGCCTGGAGTTTGCAGGATCATCAGGGAGGCAGTCATGAGCGAAACAGAAAACAAGAAGCCCCAGGAGCGTTTGCAGGAGCGCTTTGCATACGTTGCCGAGCTGCTGGAGCGCTTGCGTCTGCTGGATGAACAGCAGGGTCTACGTCGTGGTGAAGGTAGTGAGCAGGCTGACCTGCTGGCCGGGTTGCAGGAATGGCTGACCGAACTACACAGCGCCGATATTGCCGACATCCTGGAAGGCCTGCCGCTGGAAGAGCGATTGACCCTGTGGCAGCTGGTACGTGCCGAAAGTGACGGTGACATTCTGCTGGAAGTGTCCGATGCGGTGCGTGAAACCCTGCTGGCCGACATGGACGAGGACGAGATCCTGGCCGCTGCCCGCGAGCTGGACGCTGACGAGCTGGCCGAGCTGGCTCCAGAGCTGCCGCAGGATGTAGTGCTGGAGCTGATGGAATCGCTCGATGCCCTGCAGCGCGAGCGGGTACGTTCCTCTCTGTCCTATGAAGAGGATCAGGTCGGCGCCATCATGGACTTCGAGATGGTGACCGTGCGTGAGGATGTGGCGCTTGAGGTGGTGCTGCGCTACATGCGCCGGCTTAAAGAGCTACCGGACCAGATGGACAAGCTGTTTGTGGTTGATCACGCCGGTTATCTCAAGGGTGTACTGCCGATCAAGCGTCTGCTGGTCAATGATCCGGAGAAAAAGGTGGCCGAAGTGATGGCGACCGATCCTGTGACCTTCTATCCGGAAGAAGAGGGTATTGATGCTGCCGAGGCATTCGAGCGTTACGACCTGGTTTCAGCGCCTGTGATTGACAAGGATGGCAAGCTGGTCGGGCGTCTGACCATTGACGAAATGGTCGACCTGATCCGTGAGGAATTCGAGGACGAGGCGCTTAGCCGTGCCGGTCTGCGCGAAGAAGAGGATATTTTCTCGTCGGTCTGGAAATCCATCAATAACCGCTGGGCCTGGCTGGCAGTCAACCTGATCACGGCTTTTGTTGCCTCCAGGGTGATCGGCGTGTTCGAGGGCTCGATTGAAAAGCTGGTGGCCCTTGCCGCATTGATGCCGATTGTTGCCGGTATTGGCGGCAACACGGGCAACCAGACCATCACCATGATCGTGCGCGCCATGGCGCTGCAGCAGGTCAGCACGGGTAACACCGCAAGGCTGTTGAAGAAAGAGCTGGCTGTGGCGCTGATCAATGGCGTGATCTGGGGCGGAGTGATCGGCGTGGTGGCCTGGCTGCTGTATGACTACTTTGCCCTGGGCATGGTGATGATTGCCGCCATGACCCTCAACCTGCTGCTGGCCGCGCTGATGGGCGTGCTGATCCCCATGACCATGGTACGTCTTGGCCGCGACCCGGCGCTGGGCTCCAGCGTGATGATCACGGCAATGACCGACAGCGGCGGTTTCTTCATCTTTCTTGGTCTGGCTACGGTATTTCTGCTCTAGCCGCATCCGGGAGTGTGTCGGCCTTTCGGGCGACATGCTCCCAGTTTGTCAGCAAAACCGATCAGGTTGCAGCATGACAGGTTGCTGACAACCCGGTCGCCATCTTTCTTTTAAACAAATCAGTCTTGGTGAAAAACACACAGATTGTCGACAATCTGTCGTCACTTTGTCGTGTAGTGCCCAAAAAATTTGCCTACATAATTTCTTCGGGCTAAGGTTCACAGCGCTCTTCCGGCCGTGCCGGAACGAGTGACTGAAACTACTACAAGTAATTTCAAAGATAACAAGCTTGTATTGTAGACAAAGGAGCCATTATGACTTCCGGCCAGCTCTTGCTTGAAGGCCTGGAGCTCATGCTGATCGGCATGGGCCTGGTTTTCACCTTCCTCGTTTTACTGATTGGTTGCATACGCTTGCTTGCGGTGCTGTTACAGCATGCCACTGCACAGGAGCCGATTGCCGTAGTGGCAACGCGGACGCCTGCCGGCGCTGCTTCTGCCGATATTGACGCCGATACCCTTGCCGCCATTCAGGCCGCGCTGCATCAGCATCGCGGTCGTCGAGCCTGATAATTAGAAAAATATGGAGTCTGACAAATGACCGCTACCCACCCCCTGAGTATTACCGATGTGGTGCTGCGTGATGCGCACCAGTCCGTACTGGCAACCCGCGTACGCCTGGAAGACATGTTGCCGATTGCGCCAAAACTGGACCAGATCGGCTTCTGGTCGGTGGAAACCTGGGGTGGAGCAACCTTTGACTCCTGCATCCGCTACCTGGGTGAAGACCCCTGGGAGCGCATCCGCCAGCTCAAGGCGGCGATGCCCAATACCCGTCAGCAGATGCTGCTGCGTGGCCAGAACCTGCTTGGCTATCGCCACTATGCCGATGACGTGGTGGACAAGTTTGTCGAGCGGGCGGCAATCAGCGGTGTAGATGTATTCCGTGTATTCGATGCCATGAACGACCCGCGCAACCTGCAGCGGGCGATGCAGGCAGTGCATGCCAATGGCAAGCATGCCCAGGGCACCATCAGTTATACCACCAGCCCGGTGCATACCCTGGATATGTGGGTCGACATGGGCAAGCAGCTGCAGGATCTGGGTGCAGACTCCGTTGCCATCAAGGACATGGCCGGCATTCTCAAGCCCTATGCCGCCTTCGAGCTGGTCAGCCGTCTGAAAGAGGTGCTGGAAGTTCCGGTGCACATGCACTGTCATGCCACCGCGGGCCTATCCACTGCAGCCATCGTCAAGGCTGCCGAAGCCGGCATCGACAACGTCGACAGTGCCATCTCCTCCATGTCGATGACCTATGGCCACTCGCCAACCGAGTCGGTGGTGGCGATTTTCCAGGATACCGCACGCGATACCGGGCTGAATCTTGAATTGCTGGAAGAGGTTGCAGCCTATTTCCGTGAGGTGCGCAAGAAGTACGCAAAATTCGAGGGCAACCTCAGGGGCGTGGATTCACGTATTCTGGTGGCCCAGGTGCCCGGCGGCATGCTGACCAATATGGAAAACCAGCTCAAGGAGCAGGGCGCCAGTGACA
>CAZKTB010000027.1:0-4809 GCA_964555485.1 uncultured Thiopseudomonas sp.
GACTGCATCGACACCCTGGACGAGCTGGCAATTCGCGGCCGTGAGCAGTTCAGTGCTGCCGGCGGCGAAGACCTGCAGCTAGTGCCCTGCCTGAACGACCATCCCGACTGGGCTGCGGCATTGGTGCGTCTTTGCGAAGCGCACCGAAACAGCTGAGGCCTGGCCTGTCTGTAGGTGCGAATTCATTCGCACACAGCCCTTGCAGCCCTACTGCACCTGGTTTGTTCGAATAAATTCGAACCTACATATAACAAACCCTTGGCCACGCTGCTGATGAGCGGGCTGCGACCTTTTCCCCATAATTTCAGCACATGCAATGCTTGCGCTTTATTACCGCGCGGTTATCCTAGGCACATTCTTCACCTGAGACGAGGCCACTCCCCCTCTTGGACAGTACGACATCGATTCACCGCTTTGCCCTGGACGGCTTTGAGGCCGCCCGTTTTGCCAACATGTGCGGCCAGTATGACGAGCACCTGCGCCTGATCGAGCGTCAGCTCGGCGTCAACATCCGCAACCGTGGCGAGCACTTCGAACTGCTGGGTGACGAAGATGCCACCCACAAGGCGGAAGCCTTTCTGCGCAATCTGTATCGCGAGACCAAAGAGCGTGAACTGGGCCCCGATGATGTGCACCTGCTGCTGCAGGAAGCGCGCATGCAACAGCCACCCTCCGCGACACACCAGGATGCCGACAACGGCAACGACAACGGCGTGGTGTTGCGTACCCGCAAAAAGACCATTCGTCCGCGTGGCCGCAACCAGCAAGGCTATGTGCGTTCGATTCAGCAGCATGACATCAACTTCGGTGTCGGCCCGGCCGGTACCGGCAAGACCTATCTGGCCGTGGCCTGTGCCGTGGACGCGCTGGAACGTGGCGATATCGAGCGCATTTTGCTGGTTCGTCCGGCGGTGGAAGCCGGTGAGAAGCTGGGCTTTCTGCCCGGTGACCTGAGCCAGAAGATCGACCCCTATCTGCGTCCGCTCTATGATGCCCTCTACGAGATGCTGGGTACCGAGTATGTCCATCGGCTGATCGAACGCCAGATCATCGAGGTGGCTCCGCTGGCCTACATGCGCGGTCGCACACTGAACAACAGTTTCATCATCCTCGATGAAAGCCAGAACACCACCCGCGCGCAGATGAAAATGTTCCTCACGCGCATCGGTTTCGGCTCCACCGCGATCATCACCGGTGACATCACCCAGATCGACCTGCCGCGCGGCAGCCAGTCAGGCCTGAAACATGTCCTGCATGTGCTGAAAGACGTCAAGGGCCTGGGCTTTACCTTCTTCAACTCCACCGACGTGGTACGCCACCCGCTGGTACAGCTGATCGTCGAGGCCTACGATGCCTATGATCAGCAACAACAGGCGGACAATCCCGATGAACCTGCACCTTGACCTGCAACTGGCCAGCGCTGCGACTGACGTACCTGCTGTTGCCGATTTTGAGCGCTGGTGCAAAACCGCACTGGCCGGTGCCCGTGACGCAGCCGAACTCTGCATCCGCATTGTTGATGAAGAGGAAGGCCGCGAACTCAACCGCGACTGGCGCGGCAAGGATTACGCCACCAACGTGCTGTCCTTTGTTGCCGATATTCCGCCGGGCATTCTCGACATCCCGCTGCTGGGCGACCTGGTGATCTGCGCGCCGGTAGTGGCCCGTGAAGCTGCCGAGCAGGGCAAAAGCAATGACGCCCACTGGGCCCATCTGGTGATCCATGGCTGTCTGCACCTGCTTGGCTACGACCACATCGAGGACGATGAAGCCGAAGCAATGGAAAACCTTGAACGCCAGTTGCTGGCGAGCCTGAACTACCCCGACCCCTATGCCGAACACTAACGTACGGAACTGCATACATCATGAGCGACGATAACTCGAACGGCGGGCACAAGTCCTGGCTGGACAAGCTTGCACAGGCTTTCAATCACGAGCCCAAAACCCGTCAGGAACTGTTTGCCCTCTTGCGCGAAGCCAATCGCAACAACCTGCTGGATGACGACGCCCTGGGTATTGTTGAAGGAGCAATGGAAATCGACGAGCTCAAGGTGCGTGACATCATGATCCCGCGCTCGCAGATGAAATGCATCCAGATCGACCAGACTCCGGAAGAGTTTCTGCCGGCAGTGATAGATGCCGCTCATTCGCGCTACCCGGTCATCGGCGAGAACACCGACGAAGTGCTCGGCATCCTGCTGGCCAAGGATCTGCTGCCGCTGGTTCTGGGACGGCCGGACAACTTCAACCTGCGCCAGCTGCTGCGCCCCTGCACTTTCGTGCCCGAGTCAAAGCGGCTCAATGTCTTACTCAAGGAATTCCGTGCCAACCACAACCACATGGCCATCGTCATCGACGAATACGGCGGCGTGGACGGACTGGTTACCATTGAGGATGTGCTGGAACAGATCGTCGGTGATATCGAAGACGAACACGACAGCGAAGACGACAACTTCATCCGCCAGCTACCCACTGGCGACTATGTGGTCAAGGCGCTGACTCCGGTGGAAGACTTCAACGAGTTCTTCAAAAGCGGCTTTTCCGAAGACGACTACGACACCATAGGTGGCGTGGTGATGAGCGCATTCGGCCATCTGCCCAAGCGCAACGAAACCATCGAACTGGAAAAATGGCGCTTCCGGGTGGTCAACTCCGACAGCCGCCGCCTGCATTTGTTGCGGGTCAGCAAGACTCAGTGACCGCCAGCAAGGGGCACAAGCTGCAAGCCTGCATTTGACAGTGCTTGCATTACAGTTGAAGTACCCATGACCACAGTAAATTACGGGGTATTGTGACTCGGCACAAGACGACCGATACCCTCTGACCCGTTGTGCAGCAGCCCCTGACACTACGTCTCCTGCTGAAAATACAGAACTCTTCCCCTTTGCCCGGTAGCCGGCTCCAGGAATTTCGCCTTTGCAATCTGTACTGAACAAACGCTGGATACAGCCTACGCTGGCACTATTGGCCGGGGTCCTGCTGACCCTCTCTTTGGCTCCATTTGATCTTTGGCCGCTGGCTCCGCTGTCCTGTGCCCTGCTCTATCTGCTGTTGCAGGATGCCAGCAGCCGTCAGGCAATGTTTATTGGCTGGCTTTATGGCTTCGGTTTGTTCGCCTCTGGCGCCAGCTGGGTTTATGTCAGCATTCATGACTATGGCTCGGCACCGCCATTACTGGCCAGCTTTCTCACCCTGCTGTTTGTTGCCGCCCTGGCCCTGTTCCATGTGCTGCAGGCCTGGCTCTGGGTACGCTTCTTTCGCAACCCGCAGCACCGGCTGTTCAACGCACTGGCATTTGCCGCCCTATGGGTGTCCATGGAGATCTTTCGCGGCTGGTTCCTTACCGGTTTTCCCTGGCTATATGCAGGTTACAGCCAGCTTGAAGGCCCGCTGGCCGGGCAGGCACCGCTGGGCGGGGTCTGGCTGATCAGTCTGACACTGGCTTTCACTGGCGCACTGGTGATACAGCTGTTTTGCCACCGCCTGCAGCGCCGCCAGGTGCTGACCAGGGCCATACTGCTGCCCGCCCTCTGGCTGGGCAGCATGCTGTTGCATCAACATGAATGGACCCGACCGGCCGGCGCTCCGCTATCGGTTGCCGTATTCCAGGGCAATATCGAACAGAACCTGAAGTGGGATCCGGACCAGCTGGGTGCCCAGCTCGACCTCTATCGCGAGATGACCCTGGCTGCCGCCAGTGCCGATATCCTGCTCTGGCCGGAAACCGCTGTCCCCCTGTTTCAGGACAGCGCCCGGCCCTGGCTGGACTTCATGCACGAGCGCGCGCTGGAGCGCGGCAGTGCGCTGATTACCGGCATTCCAATGCGGCATATCGAGGAAGACGGCCGACGCCGCTTCTATAACGGCATCACGGTACTGGGCGAAGGTTCTGGCGACTATCTGAAACAAAAACTGGTGCCCTTCGGCGAATATGTTCCGCTGCAGGACTGGCTGCGCGGCCTGATCGAGTTCTTCGACCTGCCGATGTCCGACTTCGCCCGCGGTCCCGCAGGCCAGCCACCGCTGCAGGCACGCGGCCACAGTATCGCACCCTATATCTGCTATGAAGTGGTCTATCCCGAATTTGCCACCAAACTGGCAGCGCAAAGCGACATCCTGCTGACCATCAGCAACGATACCTGGTTCGGCCGCTCCATCGGCCCGCTACAACACTTGCAAATGGCGCAAATGCGCGCCCTGGAAGCCGGCCGCTGGATGATTCGCGGCACCAACAACGGCGTCAGCGTGCTGGTTGACCCCTTCGGCCAGATCACCGCCGAGATCCCCCAGTTCGAACAGGCCGTTTTGCGCGGCCAGGTAGTACCCATGCAGGGACTCACGCCTTACCTCAGGCTTGGCTCATGGCCGCTGGGTATCCTGTGCGCACTGCTGTTGCTCTTTGCCGCCCGGCAAAAACGCAAGCACTAAACCTGCACCAGCAAGCTGGTTCAGGAAAGTCCAGTTTTCTCTCAAGCCTGAACACGAGTACTCTGTCACCCTGCGTGAAGCGAAGCGGAATCGCAGGGTTCATGCTTCTCTGGATTCTGCGACTCCACTGCGTTGCGCGCAGAATGACACTCCCTTGCAGATCAGGCTACTGTGAGAAGGGGCTTGCCCCCGACAAATGTCGAGGCTTTCTCAGGGGCAAGCCCCTTCGCACAAGGCATGTGGCAAGCCGCACTCTGCAGGTTCGAATTTAATCGAACAAACCCGGCGCAGCCGGGCAACAGCATGTGCGAGCACCTAAGCACCTAAGCACCTGAGCACCTGAGCACCTGCAGTATTGTTACCGTGCAGAGCACGGTAAAA
>CAZKTB010000027.1:4909-14831 GCA_964555485.1 uncultured Thiopseudomonas sp.
AGCACCTGAGCACCTGAGCACCTGCAGTATTGTTACCGTGCAGAGCACGGTAAAACTAACAAATCAGGCGGTTCCGCCCACGGTAATGGCATCTATCTTCAGCGTCGGCTGACCAACGCCTACAGGTACGGTCTGGCCGGCCTTGCCGCACATGCCGACACCACTGTCGAGCGCCAGGTCGTTACCCACCATGGATACACCACGCATGCACTCGGGACCATTGCCGATCAAGGTGGCACCTTTCACCGGCGCGGTGATCTTGCCGTCCTCGATCAGGTAGGCCTCGCTAGTGGAAAACACGAACTTGCCGCTGGTGATGTCCACCTGACCACCACCAGACTGGCGCAGTAAATGCCGTTCTTCACCGAACGCAGAATCTCTTCCGGATCCGACTCGCCAGCCAGCATGTAGGTGTTGGTCATGCGCGGCATCGGCAGATGGGCATAGGATTCCCGGCGGCCATTGCCGGTGCTGGCAACGCCCATCAGACGGGCATTGAGCTTGTCCTGCATGTAACCGCGCAGAATGCCGTTCTCGATCAGCACAGTATTCTGCGCCGCCACACCCTCGTCATCCACGCTCAGCGAACCGCGACGGCCGGCAATGGTGGCATCATCAACGATGGTACAGAGTGGCGAGGCCACCTGCTGACCAATCCGGCCACTGTAGTTGGAGCTGCCCTTGCGGTTGAAGTCGCCTTCCAGGCCATGTCCGACCGCCTCGTGCAACAGCACACCACTCCAGCCCGGCGCCATCACCACCGGCATGCTGCCGGCCGGTGCCGCCACGGCTTCAAGGTTCACCAGCGCCTGACGTACCGCCTCACGGGCGTAATCATAGGCACGATCATTTTCCAGAAAGTAACGATAGTCGGTACGACCACCGCCACCATAGCTGCCACGCTCACGGCGGCCATTCTGCTCGACAATCACGCTGACATTGCAGCGCACCATCGGCCGCACATCAGTCGCCAAGGTGCCATCCAGTGCTGCCACCAGCACATGCTCCCAGGCACCAACCAGGTTCAGGCTGACCTGGCTGACCCGCGTATCAAGACTGCGCGTGAAAGCATCCAGCTGCTTAAGCAGCTCGACTTTCTCTTCTGCTGTCAGCACATGCAGGGGCGTATCCACAGGGTAGAGCCCGGTTACCTGCTGTTTCAGCAACGGTTGCACCCTGACCTGCGCACCGCTGCGCACAATGCTGCGTGATGCCTTTGCCGCCTGTTGCAGGGCTGGCAGATCAATACTGTTGCTGTAGGAAAAACCGGTTTTCTCACCGGCCAGCGCACGCACGCCAACACCCTGGTCCAGATTGAAACTGCCCTGTTTGACGATGCCCTCTTCCAGCGCCCAGGACTCGGTCATGCGGCGCTGGAAATACAAGTCGCCTGCATCTATGCCGGGGCCGGCCACCTGCGCCAGCACAGCGTCCAGATCGGACTGCTGCAGGCCGTTAGCCGCCAATAAAACCTGTTCGGCATCTTGTGTCTGCTGTGTCATTCGTTACTCACTCCTGATGTTCCCGAAAGGCCGGGCAATAACCACCGGCCTGATGTGCTGCCGGCCACTCAAGCCTTGGGCGGTACCGGCATGGGAAAGCTCATGATGTTGTTGCCGGTGGCCTCGGTGATGCGGGCCACGCCAAGGCGCTCGACCTCGTCGATACGGACGATGGCATGCATGGGTATGTAACTGCGGATCACGCCCTCGAACTGGGTCTTGAGCTTTTCTTCACTCGGGTCGATCACCATCTGGGTACGCTCGCCAAACACGAACTCCTCGACCTCGAGAAAGCCCCACAGATCACTCTGATATATGGCCTTGGCGTAGATTTCAAACACCTGGCCCTGATTGACAAAAATGACCCTGAAGATTTGCGTATCTTCTTTACTCATGGTTTCTGGCTCTGCGGCTATCCAACAAACTGGGGGCGTATTCTAGCCTGAACACGGATTTTTTGTGCAGTTGAGCAGCCTTACATCATCCGGTACTGGGCCCGCCAGTCTGCTTCGAATGTACATTCTGTCATCCTGCGTGAAGCGAAGCGTAATCGCAGGATCCATAAAGGCTGTGGATTCCGCGACTTCACTGCGTTTCGCGCGGAATGACGGATTCGTTCGCCTGTCAAATCGACAGTCCAGATATACCCGAGTAAAAAAGTGCGATAAAAGCCTTGCAATAGAAAATGAGAACCATTATCATCTTTATCACTGGCTAATCACCAGCGAGCAGTCCGCGATCCTCTCCCCTGGATTACGGCATCTCCTCATCAGGCTTAACACGGTGTTTGACCCGTCCTCGTGACGGGTCTTTTTTTTGTCTGCCATTCGGCATTTCCATACCACATGAATAAAAAAACCCGGATGCGGTAACCGCACCCGGGCCTGTTTCACTCTGCGAAACTTAACGCACGCCGGACTGGCGCAGCGCCGCTGGCGTGAACTCGCCAGAGGTAGCTACCGCGTTGAACTCGTAGGAGTGTTTTTCCTCGTTCTTCATGCCCATGGTCAGGTAACGACCGGACTGAATGTCATACAGGGACTCGAAGGCATACCATGGCACCTGCTGGGCAAAGTACTGCATGGAGTGCGCCTCGGCCACGCGCCACAGGTTGCCACGACCATCGTAATGGTCGATCACGGCTGCCTGCCAGGTGTCCTCGTCGATGTAGAAGTCACGCTTGGCATAGATGTGACGCTCGCCATCCTTCAGGGTGGCGGTCACGTGCCAGACACGGTGCAGCTCATAGCGCGGCAGATCCTGGTTGATGTGGCCGGCCTTGAGAATGTCGCTGTACTTCAGCTCGGGCGAATCCAGGCGGTAGTTGTTGTAGGAAATGTACATTTCCTTCTTGCCTTTCAGCTCCCAGTTGTAGCGGTCCGGTGCACCGTTGTACATGTCCAGGTTGTCGGAGGTACGCAGACCGTCAGCGGCGGTACCCGGTCCGTCGTAGGACACCTGCGGGGCGCGGCGCACACGGCGCTGACCAGCGTTGTACAGCCAGGCCAGACGCGGCTCGGCTACCTGGTTCACGGTCTCGTGTACCAGCAGTACGTTACCGGCCAGACGTGCAGGTGCGGTCACGTTCTGCTTGAAGTAGAACAGGATGCTGCTTGGCTTGTTCGGGTCATAATCGCGCAGCTTGTTCGGGAATACGAACTGCTCGTCGAAGTACACCAGCGAGTAGGAACCGTTGGTCTGCGGAGTAGCCTGGGTCACCTTGCGCTTGACGCTGCCACCGCGGTAACGGGTGATATGGTTCCAGATCACTTCCAGACCGTTTTGCGGGATCGGGAAGGCGTTGGCAACCTTGAAGTTTTCCAGACCGTTACCGTTCTGTACCAGATTCACGCCAGTAGCGTTTTCGCGGGTTGCATCTACAACCTCTTGCGGCACTGTAGCCGAACGATGGGTCTTGTAGATGTGCATCTTGTAGGTTTCAGGGTAGCGCTTGAACATGCCCTGCTGGCCCGGGGTCAGCTTGTCCTTGTACTGCTCCATGTTCTGGGCTGTGATGGTGAACAGCGGCTGCTCACCGGCAAAAGGGTCGGACATGAAGCCGTTGGCACTGACCGCAGCTGCATTGGTGGCCAGACCACCGGTCCACTCGGGAATGCTGCCATCGGCGTTACCGGCTTTTTCGGCACCGATCGGAGTCAGGGTGGTACCCAGCTTGGCAGCCTCGTCAGCAGATACCGCAGCCATGACGCTGGCGGCAAACAGCGACAGGGCAAAGGTTGCACCGGCTTGCATCAGGGTTTTCTGTATTTTCATCTTCTATCTTCCTGCTTGTGCAAATTCTGTTACCTGCCTGCCGATCACGGCAGACAGGCTGATTCCTGGCATCTGACAGAAGCGGCCCGCTCGGGGTTCCGCTTCCACAGTTGCACCCTTAGAAGTTCATGCCGAAGGTCAGCGAAACGAAGTCACGATCCTTCAGGGTGTTGTAGCGACCACCAAAGAAGTTGGTGTAGGACAGGCCAGCGGTGTAGGTATGGCGGTAGTCCGCATCCAGACCCACGCTGACTGCCTTGGCACCCTGGTTGAACAGGCCGTTCGGACCGTAACCCTCCACGTCATGGGAGAACGCCATGTTCGGTTTCAGGTTGACACCGGCAAAGACGTCGCTGTAATCCAGCTGACCACGTACGCGATAGCCCCAGGAGTTGGCTGTGGTGTAACCCTTGTCGCCATAACGCGCCATGGAGGTCTCGCCTGGATCAACCGCACTGCCGGTAATACCGAAAATAGGGTCACGGCCGTAGCGATTTTTGCTCTTGCTTTCCAATCCGCCTACATGCACATAGCCGATCTCACCAATCAGGGTGGCACGCTCGGCACCCAGTACCTGATCAAAAAAGTGAGTGAAAGTGGTCTGCAGCTGGGTGATCTCTTTGCGGTTGTAGCCCTTCTGGAACTCTCCAGGCAGTGAACCTCCAGTCAGCACAGTAGCCAAAGCAAGGGTCATCTGCTGGGTGTTAATCTGTACCGGCGCATTTGGACGATAGCTGATCTCACCCTGCCACGCCGTACCTGTTGGCAGTGTGGTCGAGAAGCTCAGGCCATACAAACGGATATCTTCTGGGTAATCCATGATGTACTGACCATTGCCTACAGCCACGGCAGCTCCGGCAAGAGTCATGGCTTGCTGGAACAGCGGGTTAGCCATACCACCCGGTGGCAGCTGATTACCTACAGTCCAGGCTTGCCCACTTCCCATCCAGCCTGGCACACCCAACTGGCTCGCACCCATTGTGTTATAAATACCCTGAGCTGCACCACCAATCAGTGCCGGATTCAAAGCTGCAGCAGATGCGTTTTTCATGCTCAGGAAAGGAGTACGGCTATGGTAATTCATGAAGTAGGCACCATACTCGGTGTTATCACCCAGCCAGCGCAGCGCTGTACCCCACTGACCGCTGTCTCTGGCGTTCCGATCCTTGCCTCTCTTGACTCTCAGCCCCTCAATAGGTGAGTAACCGATACCTACGCCGGCGGTAGATACTGGAGCCAGTCCTGGAACAGCCGCATTCAGCCCGTCAACTCCAGCAAGCAGGTTGGTCAACTGACGATCCAGAATATGGTAGTTATCATTACAGCCATTGGCTGCCACATCCGCACCGGAGAAGAAGGTTCCGCAGTTGTCCACCACGGTCTGCTTCCAGCTCAGCTGGTAGAAGGCTTCGGCTGACAGACGGTCGGTGATGCTCTGGGATACATAGAACATGTTGACCGGAATCAGGCCTTCCTTCAGTTCGGCACCAGGACGACGGAAGGCGGACACATCAATCGGGTTGATCGAGTTGATGGAGTTCATGATGAAGGTGCTTTCACCCCAGCTTACCACCTGCTTGCCGAGGCGGACTGTACCTGGCTGATTGCCGATCATGTAGTTGTGGAACAGGAAGGCATCGAGGATTTCCGCGCCACGGGTCTTGGCGCCCTCTTTGCGGCCCTTGTTGCTGATGCGGCGCTTTTCCGGGTCCGGGTGACGCAGGTTCTGGTCATGCAGCTTGAAGTCGTACCAGTACTTGCCGCGCACAAACAGACCACTGTCCTTGTAGCGCAGCTCCAGGTCGTGCAGACCCTTGAAGATCTTCGAGAAGCTGTCGCCTTTCTTGAAGTTCAGACGGCCATCATCGCCAGTCTGAGTGTAACCGGTACCGCCGTTGGCGTTACCAATGAATCTCTTGTCGCGCGAGGCGGTGGACCAGCTCGCTCCCACCGACAGCGAGCTGTCAAAAGAACCTTCAATTTCCCCAATGTTGAAGTTGATTGCCATGGCCGGTGCTGCCAGTACTGAAGCCAGGCTTACGGCCAGTGGCAACCGGGCCAGTTGCCAGATCTGCTTGCGGGTCGTCATCATCATGCTACTCCGAACGTTTATTTTTTTGTTTATAGCTCCCGGCCGTATGTGTTGTCCGGGTTATTGAAGCAATGAGCGGGGCTTTCTGTAAGTCGGCCCCGCACACTTAAGGAATACTCTAGCAGTACTTCAATGCAGCTACTGTGCCACAAAAGTATATGACCGCTAAGTCAATTCCAGTCACGTTAATTGGCGCGGCTCAGAGAGCGATTTTTTATCAGCCTCCAGGCATAACCACTGGCTCGACAGTCCTTTACAGCACTATCTTCATGCAATTCACAGCATGCAGATGTTTCTTTTGGTAGCGCCAGGTAACGCAAGGTAACGCCGCGAATTCGCCTGAAGCCAGCGTCAAGGCTTGATAATCTCGCAAAAAACCCTGGTCATTTCTGTGAAGCAAGTCTCGAACACCGGCGTTACTCAAGCCAGATCAGGCTCGCCATGCGTCCGGTTACGGCATTGCGCCGGTAGGAATAAAAACGTGAATCGGTCAGCGTGCAAAAGCCGCCGCCATAAACAAAGTTGACACCAGCCGCACTCAAGCGGATGCGCGCCAGCAGATAAAGGTCAGCCAGCCAGTGACCCGGGCGACCGGAAGGCACAAAGGCAGCGGTTGACGCTTCGTTCTGCCCGACAAAAGCAGCGCGCACCTCCGGCCCCACTTCATACACCTCAGGACCAATTGCCGGACCCAGCCAGACCAGCGTCTGCGCCGGCTCCACCTGCATGGCCGCTAGAGTGTTTTCCAGCACTCCATCGACCAGACTGCGCCAGCCGGCATGGGCCGCTGCCACCCGGCTGCCGGCGCTATCAGTAAAAAGTACCGGCAGACAGTCTGCCGTCAGGATGCTGCAGGCCACGCCCGGAGCGGCACTCCAGCAGGCATCGGCAGTTGCCACCGGGCCCGGACAGGCCTCGACCACCGCCGTGCCATGTACCTGCTCCAGCCACACCGGTGTGCAACCCAGTTGCTGCGCCAGCCAGTCCCGGTTGGCCTGCACCTGCGAGCTGTCGTCACCAACATGATCGCCCAGATTGAAGCAGTCAAACGGTGGCAAGCTGTCGCCATTGCTGCGGGTAGTGACACAGGCTCGAACATTGGTTGGCGCCGGCCAGTCCGGCACTATCCAGTCAAAGGGCACTGTCATGCACCAAAATCCTCGGCATCCTCTTCCAGCAGGTGCAGCAGCCAGTCCATGTCCTCGGGACGGCTCACCTGCCAGCTGCAACGCTCGCCGGTAGCCGGGTGATCCAGCTCCAGTTTCCAGGCATGCAGCGCCTGGCGCGGAAACTCCTTTAACGCCTCAACCATGGTCGGGCTGGCCGCCGGCGGAATGCGGAAACGCCCGCCATACTGGGGGTCGCCCACCAGCGGATAGCCTTCGTGAGCCATATGTACACGGATCTGGTGGGTACGACCGGTTTCCAGCTGCACCCTGACATGGGTATAACTGCGGAAGCGCTGTACCACACGGAAATGACTGATCGCCTGCTTGCCACCCTCGGTGACCGCCATTTTCTGCCGCTGCTGCGGGTGCCGGCCGATTGGCGCATCAATGGTGCCGCCGGAAGTTACCACGCCACAGACGATGGCTTCGTAGGTACGACCGACACTGCGCGCCTGCAGCTGCTCGACCAGCCGGGTATGGGCCAGCAAAGTCTTGGCCACCACCAGAAGGCCAGAGGTGTCCTTGTCCAGCCGGTGCACTATGCCGGCGCGGGGAATATCACGCACCTGGGGTACATAATGCAGCAGGCCATTGAGCAGAGTGCCGCTGGGATGACCGGCAGCAGGATGCACCACCAGGCCGGCCGGCTTGTTCAGTACCAGCAGGTGCTCATCTTCGTAAACGACATCCAGCGGTATGTCCTGCGCCAGCCACTCGCCCTGCGCTTCCTGCTCGGCCTTCAGCTCCAGCAGGGCACCGCCATAAACAATGTCACGCGGGCGCAGCTGCTGGCCGTCAGCAGTTAGGCTGCCGTCACGGATCCAGCCGGTAAGGCGTGAGCGGGAAAATTCGTCAAACAAGCGGGCCGCCACCTGGTCCAGCCGCTGGCCGCCCAGCTCGTCCGGTACCCGGGCATCCAGTTCAATCTGTTCTGTAGCAATCGACATAAGCTTTCTTTTCCTTGCCTGCGCCGGCCCCGCCGCAACCGCAGCCCGGGTGCCGGTTGCGAATCCTTTGGTTTCCGCAAGCAGGTTATGGTTAAATGCACACATTTCCCGCACAGTCTGCGGGGAAGCAACTATAACAGGGCAGCTGTCAAACTGCTGCAGCCCGGCCATTTTTTACACAGCCCGGCACTGCTGACCACGGACAGCTGTCCCGTCCTGCTTTCAATATTTAGGCGATACCCAACCATGCGCGTACAGCACCTGCTCTTTCTGGCTTTATTCAGTTTCCTGGCTGCCTGCTCCGGCAAAAAGGTTGTCGATGAAAACCTCAGTGAGCGCGAGCTCTACGAGCAGGCCCAGATCGACCTCGACAAGAACAACTACTCGGCCGCCATCCGCAAGCTGCGGGCACTGGAGTCACGCTACCCCTTTGGCCGCTATGCCGAGCAGTCCCAGCTGGAGCTGATGTACGCCCACTACAAAAACCGTGACTACGAGTCGGTCAACGCCACCGCTGACCGTTTTGTGCGCCTGCATCCGCAGCATGAAAATGCCGACTATGCCTACTACATGAAAGGCCTGTCAGCGTTCGAGCAGGACCGCGGCATCATCGCCCGCTTCCTGCCGCTGGACATGACCCAGCGCGACCCGGGCGCCACCCGTGACTCCTACAACGAGTTTGCCCGCCTGATCCAGCGCTATCCGCACAGCCAGTATGCGCCGGACGCCAAGCAGCGCATGATCTATGCGCGCAACCTGCTGGCCGATTACGAAGTACATGCCGCCCGCTACTACATCAAGCGCAAGGCCTATATCGCCGCCCTCAACCGTGGCCGCTATATCGTGGAAAACTTCCAGGGCACCCCGGCCGTACCGGACGGCCTGGCCATCATGGTGCACAGCTATCGCATTCTGGGTCTGGACGACCTGGCCGACGACAGCCTGGCCACCCTGCAAGCCAACTATCCTGATCATGCCAGCCTGACCACCCGCGCCAAGAAGCGCAGCAAGCGTCACGCCCGCCGCGAAGGTTTCAACCCCGACTACAAGGAAACCTCCTCACGCTCCTGGCTCAACAAGGCCACTTTCGGCCTGCTGGGCAAAGACAATCGTCTTGAGCAGCCGCCAGCGCGCACCCAGGCTGACCGTGAAATGCAGCGCCAGATCAAGGATGCAGAGGAAAGCCTGCCCAAGGAAATCCGCAAAGAGATCAAATAGGCGACAAAACGGCAAAAAGGCACCTGCGGGTGCCTTTTTCATATCCGGATCATTCTTGACCTGTATCAACCGGCGCATTTTTAACCCACCGGATTAGCCCTTGGTCGCAAGCTGCCCGGTTGGTTTTCCATAATCCATGACGTAGAGTGCTGAACACTGAGTTTGCATGGGTCGCTGTTGAATCAAGACCTGGCGCACTGGCTGTTCAAGTGTTTCCGTGAAAGCCCGGCTTTTACGCACGTACCAGAACCGCTCTCCGGAAGCCGGCACATTCACTGCCAGCCACTCCGGTCGCTCCCGACCTGGGCGCACAGAGCGAGTGCAAAGCCTTCCCTGCTCGACTGCTTCTTTCGCAACCAGTAGCAAAGCGCTTTTGCGCAGGTTTTCATTGATAGATACAAAGGATGCACATTATGTCCACACGCCAGACCGGTACCGTGAAGTGGTTCAACGATGAAAAAGGCTTCGGCTTCATTACCCAGGAAAACGGCCCAGACCTGTTCGTTCACTTCCGCGCCATTGAAGGCACCGGCTTCAAAACCCTGAAAGAAGGCCAGCAGGTCACTTTCGAAGCGGTGGAAGGCCAGAAAGGCATGCAGGCTGACAAGGTACAAGCCATCAGCTGATACGCTTGACGCCCCGAAAAAGCCCCTTGACCAGGGGCTTTTTTTCATTTGTACTGGGCATTTTTCCGTCTGCCGGATAGAATCGGGCGGCTTT
>CAZKTB010000028.1:0-6436 GCA_964555485.1 uncultured Thiopseudomonas sp.
TTCAACGTCTGTGTTGGCGGCGGCATGGGCCAGCTGGACAATCGTGACGACAGCTATCCGCGCCTGGCCGAAGAAATCGGCTTCATTCCGGCGGCAGAAGCACCGGAGTTTTCACTGGTTGTAATGACCATCCAGCGTGACTTCGGTGACCGCAAGGACCGCCATCGTGCCCGTTTCAAGTACACCCTGGACCGCCTGGGCACTGCCTGGTTTCTGGAAGAGCTGGAACGCCGTCGTGGCGTGCCGCTGGAGCCGGCCCAACCCTTCAAATTTACCCAGAATGGCGACCTGCTGGGCTGGCAGCGTGGCGATAACGGCCTCTGGCATGCCACGCTCTATATCGAAAGCGGTCGTGTCGATGGTGTACTGCGTGAACGGCTGGCCGGTTTCTTCCAGCAATATGGCGGCCGTGTGCGCATGACCACCAACCAGAATCTGCAGCTGACCCACATCGGCGACTATGAAAAAGAACAGATCAGCTGGCGGCTGGACGACCTGGATCTGGCCTGGCGCCTGACACCGGACCAGCAGGCAGCGCACACCATCAGCTGTGTTGCCCTGCCCACCTGCGGGCTGGCCATGGCCGAGGCCGAGCGCTACACCCCGCGCCTGCTGACGATATTCGAGGATCTGAAAGCCCGCTGCGGTGTCGCCGATCAGCCGGTCACCCTGCGCATCACTGGTTGTCCCAACGGCTGTGCCCGCCCCTATCTGGCAGAAATTGCCCTGACCGGTCGTGCGCCGGGGCTGTACAACCTGTATCTGGGTGGCAGCTTCCATGGCGACCGTCTGGCCAGGCTCTACGCCAGTAACGTCGATGAAGAAGCTTTTCTAGGTCTTTTGGAGCCGCTGCTGGAAAGCTATCAGGCCCAGCGCCTGCCGGATGAGTACTTTGGGGATTTTCTGGTCAGGCGCAACCTGCTGGATACGCCGGTGGAGTTTGTGCGGCTGGGCTGATCAGGCAAGAGCTATTTGAAATGGCAGCATAATTTGGCCCAGCCTCATTTTTTCCCCGTCATTACCGGGCTTGACCCGGTAATCTCCTGAATCATAAGGTTTCTTGGGGGAGATCACCCGGTCAAGTCGGGTGATGACAGGGTCGGTGTTTCTCAGGAGCAAGCCCCTTCTTACAACTACTGTTTCGTCATTCTGCGCTTAGCCGAAGGACCCAGTATCGTCTGGACGTATGGATTCTGCGACTACGCTTCGCTGCGCGCAGAATGACAGTGGTGCTGCAACCCCGGTTATTCGGCTAACCAGTCCAACAGATTAAGGCTGCTGCGCCTGCTGCAGATAGGATAGAAACTCGGCTGCGTTGACCTCGCCGGTGATGCGTGCACCGCGCACCTCGTTGCCCTGCGGGTCGATGAACAGGATGGTGGGCGGGCCGATGATGCCGTAATCCTTCAGCAACGCCTGCTGCGCGGGGGTGTTGTCGGTGACATCCGGCTGCAAAAAGCGCATGCCCTGCATCGCCGCCTGTACCTGTGGCTGGCCGAACACGGTTCTTTCCATGACCTTGCACGACACACACCAGTCGGCATAGAAGTCCACCACCACCCACTGGCGGTTATCTTCTGCCCTGGCCAGCTCCTGACGGAATAGCTCAGGATCGGCTATCCGCTCCGGCTGCAGCCGGCTTTCGCCTGCGGAGGACATACCCTGCAGATGGCCCAGCGGCTGCCATGGGTCGCTACCGCCACTGGCGGCACCGGCCAGCATGATGGCACTCCACAAACCAAGCAGAGCGGCACAAAAGCGGAACAATCCGGTCCAGCCGGCCGGCTTGATGCTGGCCAGGTGCAGGGCCACACCCAGCAGCAATGCGGCCCAGAGAGCCAGCACCAGGCTGTCCGGCAACAGGCCGCGCACCACAAAGATGGCTGCCGCCAGCAGGGCATAGCCGAATACCCGGTTGACGCCCTCCATCCACTGGCCGGGCTTGGGCAGCCAGCGCATGCCGAAGCTCATCGCCAGCAACAGCGGCAGGCCACTGCCAAAGCCGAGCACGAACAGCACCAGACCGCCCTTCAGCGCATCACCGGACTGCCCGATATACAGCAGCGCACCGGCCAGTGGCGCGGTCATGCAGGGGCCGACCAGCAGGGCCGAAAGAACACCCAGCAATGCCGCTCCGAGCAGGCTGCCACCCTTGATATTACGGTCGGTTTTTTGCAGACGCTCACGCATGAAGGCTGGCAGTTGCAGGCTGTACAGGCCAAATTGCGAGGCCGCCAGCAACACGAACAATCCGGCAAAAGGCACCAGCAACCAGGGGTTCTGCAACGCGGCAGCCAGGTTGCTGCCCAGCTGCGCAGCCACCACACCAAGCAGCGCGTATACCAGCGACATTGCCAGTACGAACACCGCACCCAGACGGGCACCCTGCCAACCGCCGGGCTTGCTGCCGGCAATCACGCTGCTCAGGATCGGCAGCATGGGCAGCATGCAAGGGGTGAAGGCCAGCAGCAGTCCCATGACAAAGAAAGCCAGCAGGTTGATCAGCAAACCGGCATCGGCCAGTTGTTGGGCAATGCTCTGGTCCTCGGCCAGACTGGCACCAGCCGCAGCCAGCGGCTGAGCGACGGAAAACTCGGTGGTCTGTGGCGGATAGCAAAGGCCGGCATCGGCACAGCCTTGCCAGGTAACAGAGGCCGGTCGCGGCTGCTCCGGCGCCAGCTCGATCCGCATGTCGCTACGGTAAATCTGCGTTACGCCAAAAAATTCGTCTTCGTTTTCAATGCCTTCCGGAATCGCCAATTCAAGTTTATTACCGTCGGCATCCTTTGCGCTGATGCTGTGACGATACAGATAGTGCCCGGGGGTAATGGTCCAGTACAGCTGGCCCTGGCCATCGATACCTTCCAGCAGTTGCAGCTGGAAAGCCTCCTCGACCGGCAGGAAATCCTGCTGGTTGCTGAAAAACGCCTGTGCAGACAAGCTCAGAACCAGCAGCAGAAGACCAGACAGATAACGCATGAAAAAAGCTCCACCCAAAACAGATCGCCACAACGAAGGTGGCACAGGAAAACATAACCTGCCCCGGCTTGCACCGGACAGGGTCAAGAAAACTACCCAAAACGGGTTAACAATATATTAATCGCAAGTTTCAGAGGCAGGCAGAAATAGCACCAGGTCAGCGGATCACCATGCTGCGCATGCCGGTATCAATGCCACCGGCAGCAAAGCTCTGCTCGGCCAGACTGATCTGTTCCCTGTCCATGCGCAACAGGCTGGTGGCACGGGTGCCGTAGTCCTCGCCGGTAATGAAAATGCTCGACAGCTGGCGCTCCACGGCAAGACCGACACCGGTTTCCGGCAGCATGCTGTCATCCGGGCGCCAGCTGTCGCGCATCAGGGCAAACAGTGCCTGATCATCCGTGCGTTCCATCTGACTGAACAGGCTGCGCAAACGTACCAGCTTGGGCCAGGGCGTATCCAGGCTGGCATTGCACAGGGCATAGGTGCCGGCAGCCAGCTGTTGCGGCTGCCCTATGCCTGAATTGAGAAACCACAGCTCATGCGCATCACCGGCCAGCAAATTGAAGCCACTGTATTTTTCCAGCAATGGCACCAGCTGTTGCATGTAGTGCCTTGGCGTCAGGCTGCCGGCAAGGAAACTGCTGACCAGATCCCCACGCGAGCGCGGGCCGGCCGGTTCCATCTTGCGGATATTGGTCAGGGCGGCGAAACGCCGGCCCGGTGCCACACCCAGCCAGCTGCCGCCGGCCTCCAGATCTCGCCCGGCGTGGATTGAAGGCTGATCGGTCCATTGCGCCAGCGCTGCGCTGGGCCGGGCATGGAATTCGTCACGGTTGGCCAGCAGCAGCAGCGGCTGCTCTGTGTCCGGCTGCCAGTCAAATACCAGAATGCACATAGGGCTCTACAGACTCTCGTGGTGGGGTGTCACGCGCAGTACCTCGGCCACAGTGGTAAGGCCGGCGGCCACTTTTTGTGCACCAGATAATCGCAGGCTGCGCATGCCCTCGCGGTAAGCGGTTTTACGCAGCACACCCAGGTCGGTTTCGGCAGTGATCAGCCCCTTGGTGCGTTCATTCAGCACCATGATTTCGTACAGACCGGCCCGGCCGTGGTAACCGGTTTCCCGGCACTCGATACAGCCAACGGCACGGTATGTCTGCTTGGGCAGGGCCGCATTCCAGGGACGGGTCAGGGTATTCCATTCCTCCACTGACACCTCGGCCGGTTCCTTGCAGTGCGGGCAGAGCGTACGCACCAGCCGCTGCGCCATCACGCCCAGCAGCGAGGCACGCAGCAGGTAATAGGGCACGCCCAGCTCCAGCAGGCGGTTGATCGCGCCTGGTGCATCGTTGGTATGCAGGGTAGACAGTACCAGGTGTCCGGTCAGTGCCGCCTGGATGGCCATTTCGGCGGTTTCCAGGTCGCGGATCTCGCCGACCATGATGATGTCCGGGTCCTGTCGCATCAGCGCGCGCACGCCGTTGGCAAAGGTCAGGTCGATGTTGTGCTGGACCTGCATCTGGTTGAACGAGGGCTCGATCATCTCGATCGGATCCTCGATGGTGCACAGGTTGACCTCCTCGGTCGCCAGTTGTTTCAGGGTCGTGTACAGGGTAGTGGTCTTGCCCGAGCCGGTCGGCCCGGTCACCAGGATGATGCCGTTAGGCTGGCCGGTCATTTGCTGCCAATGGACCAGGTCATCATGAGAAAAACCCAGTTGATCAAAACTTTTCAGCAGCACGTCAGGATCGAAAATCCGCATCACCATCTTTTCGCCAAAGGCGGTGGGCAGTGTCGACAGGCGCAATTCGATTTCCTGGCCATCCGGCGTCGAGGTCTTGATGCGGCCATCCTGGGGCTTGCGCTTTTCCGCCACGTTCATGCGGCCCAGGGTTTTCAGGCGGCTGATTACCGCCAAGGTGACCTGCGGTGGAAACTGGTAAACCCTGTGCAGCACGCCATCAATACGAAAACGCACCCTGCCCTGATCACGACGTGGTTCGATGTGGATATCACTGGCCCGCTGCTGAAAGGCATACTGGAACAGCCAGTCGACGATGTTGACCACGTGGGCATCATTCGCATCGGGCTCCTGATCGCTGGCACCGAGCTTGAGCAACTGCTCGAAATTGCCGGTATTAGCATTGGAGTATTCCTGGCCACTGGCTCCGGATACCGATTGCGCCAGCCGATAGAACTCGGTAGTGAAACGGCGGATATCTTCCGGATTGGCCACCACACGGCGGATTTCGCGCTGCAACACATGTTCCAGGTTGCTTTCCCAGCTGTGCACAAAGGGCTGGGCACTAACGATGGTTACACTGGCCGCATCCTGCGCCACGGCCAGAATCCTGTGGCGCTGGGCGAAAGCATAGGACATCAGCGGCGTCAGCGCCGCCACATCGATCTTCAACGGGTCGATACGCATGTAGGACTGTCCGGCCCAGTCCGCCAGCCACCTGGTGAGCATTTCCAGGTCCAGCTTCTTGCCCGGCCGCTGCAGATCATCCAGCTGCTGCCCGGCAATGACCTCCAGCGGGTGCAGGATTGGCTTGCCGCTGGTCAATGGTCGCTTGCTCATGCACTGTTCGGCCATGGACTGGTCGATATGCCCCTGTTCCACCAGCCGGTTGAGGATGTTGCCCAACTCCAGCACCTGGTCAGGTTTGGCTCCGCTAAAACTCATGCAGCTGCTCTCCCGGATATGGCTTCATTACGTGATGACCCTGTCAATCAGTGCTATCAGCTGTCACCGCGCATGAGCGCCTTCCAGCCCCGATCCGCAACCATGGCTTCCAAGCTGTCGGCTCTTGCCTGCACATCATTGAGCAGCAAACTGGTGTGCAGTTTGCGCAACAAGCCAAGGGTGTCGTCCAGACCTTCGGCAGCCAGCACATGACGCGCTACCTCCAGCCAGACCAGCACTCGCTCCAGACGTGGTTGCTGATCTTCCAGCGCGTAGGGTTTCAATTTGTAGGCCTCAAGCCCCAGCGCCTGTGTCTCTTCACGCAGAAAACGTGACAGCCAGCGCTCCAGCGGCGCCTGTGCCTGACGCAATACCCGTTCATTGCGACCGCTCTGCCAGCGTTGCTCGTGCAACCAGAGAGCCAACTGTAGCGAAAACAGGCCCCAGCGGGTTTGCTGCAGTTCAGCGGTAAACAGCTCGACCGCCTCGTCCCGCACCTGACGGGATTCAACACCGGCATTCAGCCTTGGCTGCCAGTCGGCCAGCAGGGCATCCAGCGCCTGACGCAGTTCATGGCTGGTTTTACGTGGTACCACCAGTCCCATGCTGCCCAGCAGCGCACGCATGCCGGCCAGCTGCTCAAACCAGCCCTGCAACAGCTTCCACTGGCCGGTGTGGCGATACTGTTCGGCCAGACGCTGACTGGCGGCAAGCTTTTCCTGCATCAGGGCGGCAAAGGCCGAGTCGATGTCCTGCCCGGCAACCAGT
>CAZKTB010000028.1:6536-14351 GCA_964555485.1 uncultured Thiopseudomonas sp.
CTGCTGTTTGTCCAGCTCGCGCAGGCTTTCCGGCCAGCAGCTGTCATCCAGATGGGACATCACCAGGCTGTCGCCATCTATGTACCAGTCCCACTCGTTGCGCTCGGACAGGCCAGCCATGCTGGCACCCTTGCTTTTCAATGTCTGGATACGCTGTTCGCCATCACGACGGATACGCAAGGCCACCTGTGCCGCAGCCAGGTCGCCCTGGTCGGTGTCGTAGTAAGCGTTCAACAGCTCGCGGGTTTGCCACTGCTGGCTGCTGTAGCGTTCCAGTAGCGGATGTGTGGCCAGTCTGTCCATGTCGGACGGGCTGACCCTCAGTTTGATTTCGGTTTCGGTGGCCATGCAGGTTCCAGTAATAAAGCTCGGTATGGGTGCCGATGTTAGCCTGAAAGGCCCGAGCCTGCAGCATTTGTGCCGCCCCGGGACAGGATTCCTGCCCGGCTGGCCAGGGTGAACGCAACGCCAGCCCTAGGCGAACCCGTTGCGGACAACGTATAATCAGCAGACTTTCTGGTTATTGAGCATTGTTGTCATGTCACTCAACCCTTTTGTCAGCCTGTTTGGCCGCTCTCCGATTGGCCCGATGCAAGAGCATATTGCCAAGGCCTACGAGTGCGCCTCCAATCTGGTTCCTTTCTTCGAAGCGGTGATGGATGAAGACTGGGAGCGTGTCGAGCAGGTACAGCAGGAGATGGCACGCCTGGAAAAGGAAGCCGACAAACTCAAGCGTGATGTGCGTGTGCACCTGCCCAAAAGCCTGTTCCTGCCGGTACCCAGATCCGACCTGCTGGAACTGCTCAGCGTACAGGACAAGGTGGCCAACCGTGCCAAGGATATCGCCGGCCTGATGCTGGGCCGTCAGATGAGCATTCCCGAACCCTTGCAGCCGATCATGCGCAAGTACGTACAGCGCACCGTGGAAGCCTGTGAGCAGGCGCTCAAGGCAACCAACGAGCTGGATGAAATTCTGGAAACCGGTTTCGGCAACCGTGAAATTCACCGTGTCACCGAAATGATCGAAGTGCTGGAAGACATCGAGCACGACACCGACCGCATCCAGATCGAGGTGCGCCGCAACCTGTTCAATATCGAAAAAACCCTGCCCCCAGTTGATGTGATGTTCATGTACACCATCATCGAGTGGATTGGTGACGTCGCCGACCGTGCCGAACGTGTCGGCAACCGCCTGGAACAACTGCTAGCGCGCTAATTGGCGCGCTTTTTTTATACGAAGCGGAAAATCTTATGTCCTTTATTACCGATTACGGCATGATCTTGCTGGTCATGGCCTGTATTTTTGGTTTTTTCATGGCATGGGGTGTGGGCGCCAATGACGTCGCCAACGCCATGGGCACCTCGGTCGGCTCCAGAGCGCTGACCATCAGGCAAGCTATTTTGATTGCCATGGTATTCGAGTTCTGTGGCGCCTATTTTGCCGGTGGCGAGGTCACCGACACCATCAAGAACGGCATCGTCAATGTTGATGTGATGTCGGTAGACATGATGGTGCTTGGCATGATGTCCGCAATGCTGGCCGCAGGTACATGGCTATTGATTGCCACCAGCCGTGGCTGGCCGGTATCCACCACCCATACCATCATTGGTGCAGTGGTTGGTTTTGCCGCAGTCGGCGTATCAGTCGACTCGGTACACTGGAACGCCATTCTGCCCATCACCGCCAGCTGGATAGTGACACCCTTCCTGTCCGGTACCCTCGGTTTCCTGCTGTTCATGAGCGTGCAGAAGCTGATCATCAATACCGACAACCCCTTCGCCAGCGCCAAACGCTATGTGCCGATCTACATGTTTCTGACCGGTTTCATGGTGGCCCTGATGACACTGTCCAAGGGGCTCAAACATGTCGGTATCAACCTCAATAACGACCAGAGCCTGCTGCTTGCCATTGGCGTTGGCCTGTTGGTAATGGGGGCCGGAATTTTGCTTCTGCGCCGTGTCCAGCTGCCGGAAAACGCCTCGCGTCGTGCCTATTACCACAGCGTGGAAAAATCTTTTGCCATCCTGATGGTGTTCACTGCCTGCTCCATGGCCTTTGCCCATGGTGCCAACGACGTGGCCAACGCCGTTGGTCCGCTGGCAGCCATTGCCGGTGTCATCCAGAACCAGGGCCTGAGCGAGCTGGGTTCGAAAACTGCAGTTCCGGCCTGGGTGCTGTTTCTGGGCGGTATAGGTATCGTCACCGGACTGGCCACCTATGGTTACAAGGTGATTGCCACCGTTGGCAGGGAAATCACCAAGCTGACCCCGAGTCGCGGTTTTGCCGCCGAGCTGGCCACCGCCTCCACCGTGGTCACCGCATCGGCATTCGGCCTGCCGGTTTCCACCACCCACACACTGGTGGGTGCCGTTCTCGGTATCGGTCTGGCCCGCGGTATCAGCGCCCTCAACCTGCGCGTGATCCTGTCCATTTTCATGTCCTGGGCCATCACATTACCGGCCGGGGCCATTCTCGCCATCATTTTCTTCAGCATCCTCAAGCTGATTTTCCTCTGACTGGCACCCCGCGCCGGCGAGCCGGCGCGGGGACGCTGCGATAGTGCCAACAAAACCCGAAACACGCTGCAGACCAATCCATAATATTTTAACTGGCTGCGTCATTCGTCGCCCTACATCAACAGTCACCGTGAGCGTACCTTCGTCGTCATGCTGCCCGGCGAAGGCCTGGCCCATGCCAATTTCAACGCCATAGTGCACGACCTGGTACTGCTGCACAGCCTGGGTGTACGCCTGGTGCTGGTGCACGGCTCGCGCCCTCAAATTGAGCAGACCCTGGAAGCACGGCAACTGCCTTCCCGCTATCACAACAACCTGCGCATCACCGACCGCGATACGCTGGACTGCATCATCAGCGCCGTTGGCCAGCTGCGCAGCCTGATCGAGGCGCGCTTTTCGGTAAACATGGCCGCGTCCCCCATGCAGGGCGCCAAGGTACGCATTGTCAGCGGCAACCTGGTTACCGCCCGGCCCTGCGGCGTAGTTGATGGCGTCGATCTGCTGCATACCGGTGAAGTGCGTCGCATCGACCACCAGGCCATCAGCCAATTGCTGGACCAGCG
This sequence comes from uncultured Thiopseudomonas sp., assembly GCA_964555485.1. Lineage (GTDB taxonomy): Bacteria > Pseudomonadota > Gammaproteobacteria > Pseudomonadales > Pseudomonadaceae > Thiopseudomonas. The sequence continues at coordinate 9,617 of CAZKTB010000028.1, forward strand.
CCACATGGTGCTGCTGTCGCACCTGGGCTATTCGCCGACCGGCGAAACCTTCAACCTGTCCTGTGAGGAAGTGGCCACCCGCACCGCCATTGCGCTGCAGGCCGACAAGCTGATTTTGTTCACCGCCGAACAGGGACTGCTGGACAGCGAAGGACAGCTCATTCGTGAACTGGGTCTGCAGCAAGCCCGGCAACACCTGCAGACACTGACTGCATCGCAATTGAAGGCAACTCTGCAGGCCGCGGTTGATGCCAGCGAAGGCCAGGTCTCCCGCTGTCATATCATCAGTTATCAGCGCGACGGTGCCCTGCTCAGCGAACTGTTCACCCGTGACGGCTGCGGCACGCTGGTTGACCAGGGCGGTTTCGAACAGGTACGAGAGGCAACCATCGATGATGTCGGCGGTCTGCTCGAGCTGATCCGGCCGCTGGAAGAGCAAGGACTGCTGGTACGCCGCTCCCGCGACCTGCTGGAACAGGAAATCGGCCAGTTCAGCGTAGTTGAACGTGACGGGCTATTGATTGCCTGCGCGGCACTCTATCCGTTCCCTGAAGATCACACCGGCGAACTTGCCTGTCTGGCGGTACATCCGGACTACCGGCACGGTGGCCATGGTGATGCCATGCTCGAGCGTATTGCACAGCGGGCCCGGGCGCTGCAGCTTGACTCGCTGTTCGTGCTGACCACCCGTACCGCGCACTGGTTTCAGGAGCGCGGTTTTCAACCCTGTGAAATCGAAGACCTGCCCGGGCGCAAAGCGGCACTGTATAATTTCCAGCGCAACTCGAAAGTTTTCCGGCTACTGCTGGAGAGCAACTGAGCTGTTTATGGACTGCTTCGGCGAGATGAAATTGCGACCATTAAGCATCCTGAAGAAGGTTTAACAAGACCGTTCAATCCTGTATAACCAACCAAGGTGTCCGTAGCTCTCTCCCTGCAACATCAGTTTCTGCGACGCGACGCCAACATCAATAAAAAACCAAGGAGTACATCCATGAAAAGAATCAGCACCCTGGCGATTGCCCTGTCCGCGGCCCTGAGCCTCGGCACCAGCGCCCAGGCAGCCGACGAGAAGTTCGTCACCATTGGTACCGGCGGCCAGACCGGCGTTTACTATGTGGCCGGCCAGTCCATCTGCCGTTTCGTCAACCGTGACACCAAAACCCACGGCATCAAGTGCAACGCTCCGGCCAGTGGCGGCGGCGTGGCCAACGTCAACGGCATCCGTAGTGGCGAATTCAACATGGGCGTGATGCAGTCTGACCACCAGTACAAGGCAATGGAAGGACTGGCTCCTTTTGACAACAAGATGGAAGACATCCGTGCCCTGTTCTCCCTGCAAAGCGAGGTTTTCACCGTTCTCGCCCGTCGCGACTCCCACATCGCCAAACTCGATGACCTGAAAGGCAAGCGCGTCAACATCGGTAACCCGGGTTCCGGTCAGCGTGACACCCTGGAAGAGATCATGGCCAAGAAGGGCTGGGACCGTTCAGTGTTCGCCCTGGCAGCCGAGCTGAAGCCTGCCGAACAGGCCAGTGCTCTGAATGACAACAACATCGATGCCATGACCTACTTCGTCGGTCACCCCAATGGCGCGATCCAGGAAGCCACCACCACGGTTGATGCGGTACTGGTACCCATTACCGGCGCGGAAATCGACGAACTGCTGGCCGAGAAGAGCTACTACACCAAGGCTGAAATCCCTGCCGGCCTGTACAAGGGCAACGACACCCCGACTCAGTCAATTGGTGGCAAGGCGGTAATCAGTGCCAGCGCCAACACCAGTCCTGAGCTGGTCTATCAGGTGGTCAAGTCCGTATTTGACAACCTGGACCGCTTCAAGCGTCTGCACCCTGCTTTCAATGACCTGAACGAACAGGACATGATCAAGGCCGGTTTGTCCGCACCGCTGCATGAAGGTGCCGTCCGTTACTACAAAGAACGCGGCTGGCTGTAAGTCAAACCACCGATATCGACCACAACCGTTATCGGTAGCTTTACTGGCCCGGCTGTCACAAATAGCCGGGCCAGTACCTTTTTCTACCGGACCTGCTACCCGTAGGTGCCGTACCCGGATCCCGGAGCAAAACCATGGGCAAATCCTATAAACTCGATGCGGATGAAATGCTGGCACAGGAGTCCGGCGCCCGCTCACCCGCCGGCCTGATGGCCATCCTGATTGCCGGAGTCGCTCTGTGCTGGTCCCTGTTCCAGCTATGGATCGCTTCCCCGCTACCCTTCATTCTCAAGTGGGGCGTACTGAACGATACCGAAACCCGCTCGATTCACCTGAGCTTTGCCCTGTTGCTGTCTTTCCTGGCCTATCCGGCCTTCAAGCGCTCGCCGCGCAACTATGTACCCGTTGCCGATATGGTACTGGCACTGGTCGCCGTCGCCTGCGCATCCTATCTGTTTGTTTTCTACCAGCAGCTGGCCCTGCGCCCGGGCATTCTGACCACTGCTGATCTGATCATGGCCCTGGTTGGCCTGCCGTTGCTGCTGGAAGCTACCAGGCGCACCCTGGGACCGCCGCTGGCGATCATCGCCCTGTTGTTCCTGACCTACAGCCTGGCCGGGCCCTGGATGCCCGAATTGCTGTCACACCGTGGGGTCAGCCTGAAGGCGCTGGCCAACCACCAGTGGATCACCACCGAAGGTGTATTCGGTATTGCCCTGGGTGTATCCACCAGTTTCGTTTTCCTGTTTGTCCTGTTTGGTGCCCTGCTTGAACGGGCCGGTGCCGGCAACTATTTCATCCAGCTGGCCTTCAGCATGCTGGGCCACATGCGTGGCGGACCAGCCAAGGCTGCGGTGGTATCCTCCGGACTGACCGGCATGATTTCCGGCTCATCCATCGCCAACGTGGTCACCACCGGCACTTTCACCATCCCGATGATGAAGCGGGTCGGTTTTCCTGCTGAAAAAGCCGGTGCAGTCGAGGTAGCCTCATCAGTCAACGGCCAGATCATGCCGCCGGTGATGGGTGCTGCAGCCTTCCTGATGGTCGAATATGTCGGCATGCCCTATGTGGAAATCATCAAGCATGCCTTCCTGCCTGCCACCATTTCCTACATTGCCCTGCTGTATATCGTGCATCTGGAAGCACTCAAGCTGGGCATGCAGCCGATCGAAAGCGTTGCCCACAAACCCTGGCTGCGCCGCCTGACCGGTTTTGCCTTTGGGGCCGCCCTGATTTCAGGCATTTCACTACTGGTCTATTACGGTCTCAGCTGGCTCAAGCCACTGCTGGGCGACCATGCGCTGACGGTGATCATCCTGCTGCTGGTGGCTGTCTATCTGGGCTTGCTGAAAATAGCCGCCAACCGTCCGCCGCTGGAAATGGAAGATCCTGACGCTCCCATCGAGAAGTTGCCGGAAACACGTCGCGTACTACTGTCCGGTCTGCATTTCATCCTGCCGGTTGTGGTACTGGTCTGGTGCCTGATGGTCGAACGCCTGTCCCCGGGACTGTCAGCCTACTGGGGCAGCCTGATGCTGGTTGGCATCCTGGTGACCCAGCGCCCGATCATTGCCTGGATGCGTGGTGACAAGAGCATTGTTGGCAGTGAAGTTCGTGAAGGCTTTGTCGATTTGCGCGAAGGCCTGATCATTGGTGCCCGTAACATGATCGGTATCGGTATTGCCACCGCTACCGCCGGCATCATTGTCGGTGCGGTATCCCAGACCGGTGTCGGTCTGGTACTGGCCGATCTGGTCGAGCTGCTGTCGATGGGCAATCTGCTGTTGATGTTGATGCTTACTGCAGTATTCAGCCTGATCCTGGGCATGGGCCTGCCAACCACCGCCAACTATATTGTGGTTTCCAGCCTGCTGGCTCCGGTCGTTGTTGCCCTGGGTCAGCAAAACGGACTGATCGTACCGCTGATTGCAGTACACCTGTTCGTGTTCTATTTCGGCATCATGGCCGACGTGACTCCTCCGGTCGGATTGGCATCCTTTGCCGCGGCAGCGGTTTCCAAGGGTGACCCGATACGCACAGGGGTGCAGGCATTCTTCTATAGCCTGCGTACGGCAGCCCTGCCATTCCTGTTCATTTTCAATACCGACCTGCTGCTGATGGATGTCAGCTGGCTCCACGGCATTGTGGTATTCATCATTGCCACCTTGGCCATGCTGATATTCGCTGCTGCAACCCAGGGCTGGTTTGTGGTGCGCAGCCGCTGGTATGAAAGCATCCTGCTGTTGCTGGTCGCCTTCACCCTGTTCCGGCCCGGCTTCTGGCTCGACCAGATCCATGACCCTTACGAGGACATTGCTCCGGAAGAGTTTGTACGGGTGCTGGGTGCTGCTGAACCCAAAACGCAGCTGCGCTTGCGGGTTGAAGGCGAAGACCAGTTCGGCAACATGAAAAGCCTGGTCATGATGCTGCCGGTTCCCAAGGGTGAAACCGGAGAGGAGCGCATGCAGGCACTGGGTCTGGAGCTGATTGTCGAAGACGATCGCCTGATTGTCGACCATGTGGATTTTGCCAGCCCGGCAGCGGATCTTGGCCTGGAATTTGACCAGGTCATCCTCAATGCCAAGGTTCCGGTCGAACGTATCCGCAAAGAAGTCATGTGGTTGCCGGGTTTTTTGCTGCTGATGCTGGTGTTCTGGCTGCAACGCAGAAGACGCACCGACAGCTGATTTTGTCTCTTACAGAAGAAAGCCCGGCAATTTTTGAACTGACCCCCAATAGTTGGACGGTTCATTTAGCCGGCACTAAAGGCCTGAG
>CAZKTB010000029.1:0-13925 GCA_964555485.1 uncultured Thiopseudomonas sp.
TCGGTGATGATGCGGTCGACCACACCGACTCCGGTCAGGGGCAGGCTGCACTCCTTGAGCAGCTTGTGGTCGCCATTGCGGGCCACATGCTCCATCAGGACGATGATGCGACGCACGCCGGCGACCAGGTCCATGGCTCCACCCATGCCCTTGACCATCTTGCCGGGAATCATCCAGTTGGCCAGATCGCCCTTCTCGGAAACCTGCATGGCACCGAGGATGGCCAGGTTGATGTGACCGCCGCGAATCATGGCAAAACTCTCGGCATTGTCGAAGAAGCTGCCACCGGGCAGTACCGTGACCGTCTGCTTGCCGGCATTGATCAGGTCGGCGTTGACCTCGTCCTCGGTCGGAAAGGGACCTATGCCGAGCAGGCCGTTTTCGCTCTGCAGCCAGACATGCATGTCGTCGGGAATGTAGTTGGCGACCATGGTCGGCAGGCCAATACCCAGGTTGACGTAAAAACCGTCCTGCAGCTCTTGGGCGGCGCGTTGCGCCATTTCTTCACGTGTCCAGGCCATGATCAGCTCCTTGTAGTCTTTTGTTCAATGCGCTTTTCCGGAGTGCTGTTGAGCACCAGACGCTGCACGTAGATGCCGGGCAGGTGGATCTGGTCCGGATCCAGCTCGCCGATCTCGACAATCTCCTCCACCTCGGCCACACATACCCGTGAAGCCATGGCAGCCAGCGGATTGAAGTTGCGCGCAGTCTTGTTGAAGATCAGGTTGCCGGCTTTGTCGGCCTTTTGTGCCTTGACCAGGCCGATGTCGGCCGTCAGCGAGTGTTCCATGACGTACCACTCGTCGTTGAACTGGCGGGTTTCCTTGCCCTCGGCAACCACGGTGCCGTAGCCGGTACGGGTGTAGAAGGCGGGAATACCGGCGCCACCGGCACGCAGTTTTTCCGCCAGGGTGCCCTGGGGGGTGAACTCCAGCTCCAGCTCGCCGGCCAGATACTGGCGCTCGAATTCCTTGTTCTCGCCGACATAGGAGGAAATCATCTTGCTGATCTGACGGGTCTGCAGCAGCAGGCCCAGACCGAAGTCGTCGACACCGGCGTTGTTGCTGATGGCGGTGAGGTTGCGCTTGCCGCTGTCACGCAGGGCGGCGATCAGCGCTTCCGGCAGGCCGCACAGGCCGAAGCCGCCTACGGCAAGTGTCATGCCGTCTTCAATGATGCCGTCGAGTGCAGCGGCGGCAGAAGGGTAGAGTTTGTTCATCTTGACCTCTCGTGCTGTCTGGAGCAGATGGGTGGCTGCAGGGCATGCCGAGGCGGGAAGCTGCAAAACAGGCCTGTGCCCGTATGCAGCCTTTCGACGGATTGCCGTCGCAGCCTTTGCCATAGGGTTAACCGTGCGGGCCGGGGTTGTCAAACAGGGAGTGGCTTTTATAGGGCTGTCGTGCTTGGTAAAAACCGTGTTTTGCCGATGATAAATGCATGCCTGGGCGTTCGGCCCTTTCTCGGAGCATGGCAAACCCGTTATATTTGACTGCTCTTTGTTGCTGTCGGGTGGTTGCATGGCTGTACGCATTTTTTTCTTGTGGGTCGGACTGGTTGCTGCCGTGCAGGCAGAAGTGCCGGCGCCGCCCATGTGCGAACAGTTGCATCTGGTGGTCGAGCCGGACTTGCGCTGGCCGCAGGGCGCTTCCGTCGAACACTGGCTGAAGCGTCTGCAAGCTTCAGGCGAGCTTCAATTGCATGTGCATGAATACGCTGAGGACAGTGCCGGGGACTTTGCTTCCGGTGTGCTGGATCTGTGGCTTGGCGCAGGACTGGAGCGCCTGCAGCAGACGGCGGCGCATCCGCTGCAGCCGGCACTCTGGCAGGACGAGCTGCTGATCTGGCTGCGCAGTGGCGAACTGGCCAGTCTGGAGCACTGGCCGCAGCTTGATGGCCTGCGCGGTGGGTTCTGGTCCAGTCAGTACGAGGCTGGCGAGCTGACTGCATTGCAGCCGCATCTTGACCTGTCCATGTTGCGCGAGTTGCGCAATCCGGTCGCGGCCCTGGATGCGTTGCTGGAGGGCAGGGTGGATTTTCTGCTTGCCAGTCGCGAGCTGATGGACAGCCTGCTGGTGCCGCCGCTGACTGCCTCTGAAGTCGAACATCTGGCCCAGCCGCTGCAGGCAGTGCCACGCTATCTGGCCATCAGCAACAATTCGGCCTGCAAGGATGCCGAGCTGCTGCAGCGTTTGACGGCTGCATTGTCATTAACCGCCGACTGAAATTGTCGAAGGCAATAAAAAACCGCACCAATTGGTGCGGTTTTCGTTGTGGCCTTGAAGCCTAGCTGCGTTGCTGCAGTGCGGCGATGCGCTGCTCCAGCGGCGGGTGGCTCATCAGCAGGCTGGCGACACCCTGCTTGAAGCCGCTGCTGATGCCGAAAGCGGCCATGCTGTCCGGCATGTGCGATTCGATCTGGCCCGACTCGACCTGCAAACGGCGCAGTGCGCTGATCATGGCGGCGGTGCCGGCCAACTGTGCTCCGGCCTCGTCGGCGCGGTATTCGCGGCGACGGGAGAACCACATAACGATGATGCTGGCCAGGATGCCAAGTACCAGCTGGGCAAAGATGGTGGCGACAAAGTAACCGACGCCCGGACCGTCCTCGTTTTTCAGCACTGCCTTGTCGACAAAGTTGCCGAAAATGCGGGCAAAGAACATGACAAAGGTGTTCACCACGCCCTGGATCAGGGTCAGGGTAACCATGTCGCCGTTGGCCACGTGACCGATTTCGTGGGCCAGTACGGCTTCCACTTCTTCCGGAGTGAAGCGCTCCAGCAGGCCCTGACTGACGGCAACCAGCGAGTTGTTGCGGTTCCAGCCGGTGGCAAAGGCGTTGGCCTCGTAGGCAGGGAAAATGCCCACTTCCGGCATGCCGATACCGGCATCATTGGCCAGACGCTGGACGGTGTTGACCAGCCACTGTTCATTGCGGGTGCGCGGCTGCTCGATGACCTGGGTGCCGGTGGATTTTTTTGCCATCCACTTGGACATGAACAGGGAGATGAACGAGCCGGTGAAGCCGAATACGGCACAGATCACCAGCAGTTCGGCGTTGCTTTGTCCGGTATAGTTGTCGATGCCGAGCAGGCTGAGAACGATGCTGGCAACAATGAGTACGGCAACGTTGGTGGCCAGGAAAAGAAAGATGCGCATCAAGATGCGTCGAGCTCCAGGTTAGAAAAGATTGCAAGTATATGGTGTGTTGCCGGACGGAATTCAATAGTTTTTGCCGGCCATGGCCGCGGGATTGTTGCAAAATGTTCCAGAGATTGCCAGTAAAACGGCCTGTGCCAGGGGGCTTTTCGGGCAATGCTTTGGTTGATGTTCACATGCTGAAAAAATGCTGCATGACGCTGATCAGGGCTTCACTGTTGCGGGCCTGCAGATGCCGGCGCAGTTGCTGGACCAGGCTACCGTTGGCACGCCGGATACTGGCCGGAGTATCAGCAGGCTGATCGTTGAACGGGTGGCTACTGCAGGAAAGCCGCACAAAGGCTTTTTCGGTCAGCTCAACCTGGTCGAGGGCTTCGTAGCCCAGGGTGCCAAGATGACGGATATAGCTTTCGCCGGCCAGCCAGAGCAGAGTGGCCAGGCATTGTTGCTGACGCGGATGCGGCAGACCGACTTCGTCCGGCGGCAGGATGCCGACCATGTCATCCAGGTAGAGAGTGACCGGACGCGGAAAGGACTGGTACAGCATGACCAGCCCCAGCGCCGCATCACGGTAGAAGTCGTCAATGTGCAGATCCATGACGGAAACTACTGGCGATAGGTCTTCATGAAGTTGCCGATGCGACCTATGGCCATTTCCAGGTCTTCGACCCGTGGCAATGTAACCACGCGGAAGTGGTCGGGCCATGGCCAGTTGAATGCCGTTCCCTGCACGATCAGCAGTTTTTCCTGCAGCAGCAGGTCGAGCACGAACTTCTCGTCGTTGTGGATCGGGCAGACTTTCGGGTCGATGCGCGGGAAGGCATAGAGTGCACCCATTGGCTTGACGCAGCTGATGCCGGGAATGTCGTTGAGCAGCTCCCAGGCACGGTTGCGCTGCTCCAGCAGACGGCCATTGGGCAGTACCAGATCATTGATGCTCTGATAGCCGCCCAGTGCGGTCTGGATGGCATGCTGCGCCGGTACGTTGGCACACAGACGCATATTGGCCAGCATGTCGAGGCCTTCGATGTAGCCTTTGGCGCGGCCTTTGGCGCCGGACACTATCAGCCAGCCGGAGCGGAAGCCGGCGACGCGGTAGGACTTGGACAGGCCATTGAAGGTCAGGAACAGCAGGTCATCGGCCAGCGAGGCGATGCAGGTGTGCTTGGCATCGTCGTAGAGGATCTTGTCGTAGATCTCGTCCGACAGCACGATCAGGTTGTGCTGGCGGGCCAGCTCGATGATTTCCTCAAGCAGCTCCTTTGAGTACACCGCGCCGGTCGGGTTGTTCGGGTTGATGATCAGGATCGCCTTGGTATTGGGCGTGATCTTGTTGCGGATATCGTTCAGGTCGGGAAACCAGCCGGCCTGCTCGTCGCACAGATAATGCACCGGCTTGCCGCCGGCCAGGGTGCAGGCAGCGGTCCACAGCGGATAGTCGGGGGCCGGAATCAGCACCTCGTCACCGTTGTTGAGCATCGCCTGCAGCGACATCACGATCAGCTCGGAAACGCCGTTGCCCAGGTAGATGTCCTCGATACCGACACCCTGGATGTTCATTTGCTGGCAGTAGTGCATCACCGCCTTGCGCGCGCTGAACAGGCCCTTGGAGTCGCTGTAGCCCTGCGCGGTCGGCAGGTTGCGGATGACATCTTGCAGGATTTCTTCCGGTGCCTCGAAGCCGAACGGTGCCGGGTTGCCGATATTGAGCTTGAGTACACGCTGGCCTTCGTCTTCCAGACGCTTGGCATGCTTCATGACCGGTCCGCGAATGTCATAGCAGACGTTGGCCAGTTTGTTGGATTTGGTGAACTGCATGAAAAATGTCCCGCAAAAAAATGGGTATACAGGTTTGTCGCCAACAGACACGGGGCAGGTGATGCACAGACGGGTCCGCAGCGTTCGGCTACCTCGTCTATAATGCCAGTTTTTACCGGACAATGCTTGCACCGGTGCGGGCAAAACCGCGCATCCCGACCCTGGAGGCCAGAGTGCAGAATTCAATGGAAGTTTTTTTACAGCGGGCAATTCAGACCCTCGACCGGCTTGAGCCATTGCTGCCGGAGCAGCACCAGCCGCTGGACTGGGAGCAGCAGCTGGCAGCGCGCTGGATTGCCAGTGCCCGTGGTGGCTATCTGCGCCCGATCGAAGTGCGCTCAAGGCTCAGGCTGGGCGACCTGCTTGGTGTCGAGCGTCAGCGTGATCTGCTGCTGGCCAATACCAGGCAGTTTTTGCAGGGGCTGCCGTGCAACCATGCCCTGATGTGGGGCGCGCGCGGCACCGGCAAGTCGTCGCTGGTGCGGGCGATCCTGGGCGAGTATGCCGAGCAGGGTTTGCGCCTGATCGAAGTGGAGCGCAATGACCTGGCCGAGCTGCCACAGATTGTCGGTGCGCTGGCCGGCCTGCCGCAGAAATTCATCATCTTCTGTGACGACCTGTCGTTCGAGGCGGGTGAAGGCGACTATCGTCTGCTGAAAAGCATTCTCGACGGCTCGCTGGAGCAGGCGCCGGACAACGTGGTGCTCTATGCCACCTCGAATCGCCGCCATCTGTTGCCGGAATACATGAGCGACAACCGTGACTGGCAGCGCGGCGACGATGGCGAACTGCATCCTGGCGAGGCGGTGGAGGACAAGATTGCCCTGTCCGACCGCTTTGGCCTGTGGTTGTCATTCTACGCCTTCAGCCAGGACCATTATCTGGATGTGGTCTGCCACTGGGTCAGCCACTACGCGGCGCAACAGAAAATGAACTGGCGCCGTGACGAGGAATTCGAGAAGCAGGCCATCCGCTGGGCACAGGCCCGCGGCAACCGCAATGGCCGTTGCGCCGAGCAGTTCGCCCGCCACTGGGTCGGCATGCAGGCACTGCCCAACAACTGATACGGAACACATATCCATATGACCGATACACACACGCAACACCATATCGAGCTGCTGCAGTACCTGCGGCAGGTATTGCAGGCGCTGGCGGACGAAGACGTGGTGCCCGAGGAGCACCAGGGCTTCATCGTGCGCTATGACGAGCTGATCGAGCAGATGCGCCAGGGTGCCGATGATCACTATCTGGGTCAGGAGCTGATCAGCCAGGTATTTCAGCGTTATCCGCAAATTGCCCACCAGGTACCGCGTGACCTGCTGTGGTTCTTTGGTGGCGAGTGCCTGCATTACATGCCGGATGAGGAAATCGCCAATTACCAGCTGCTGGAAGAACGCCGTTTCGCCGCGCTGGAGCAGGGTGAATTCTTTGACTGGGATGCCGAGGTGCGGCTGATGTTTCTGCCTGCAGCAGGGCAGGGTAAACATTAGTTTTAAAAAAGGCTTGACGAACGCTTCGGTTATCCCTAGAATGCGCACCACTTCCAGCGAACAGGGCACATCGCCCGAAGCAGGAAGCGGAAACTGTTAAAAGTTCCAAGGCTGCGTCCCCTTCGTCTAGTGGCCTAGGACACCGCCCTTTCACGGCGGTAACAGGGGTTCGAGTCCCCTAGGGGACGCCATATTAAGCGGGAATAGCTCAGTTGGTAGAGCACAACCTTGCCAAGGTTGGGGTCGCGAGTTCGAGTCTCGTTTCCCGCTCCAAATTAGGCGTCAAGCCAGACAAAAAAAGAGTCCTTCGGGACTCTTTTTTTGTTTCTGAGCTTTCAGTTTGGCTGGACGCAATGCCCGGCCGTCAGCAGAAGTTCCGGCTGTTCATGCGAGTCGACTCTTCCAGCAGCCAGTCCCGAAATGCGATCAGCTGTGGCGACCTGTGCTGCCTAGCCGGGTAAACCACGTGATAGGCAAGTCTGGATTCATGGCGTATCCCGGGAAGCAGCCGGACCAGTCTGCCGGCGGCCAGATCGTCATGGGCCATGACGCTGCGCGCAAGAGCGATGCCGCTACCGTCCATGGCTGCCTGCAGGACGGCCGCCGAGTTGTTGATTTTCATCACGCGCGCCGCGCCTATGCCGGTAATGCCGGCCTTGGCAAACCATTTTCCCCAGCCCGGGAAGTCAGCATGGCCGTCCATCGACAGGTCGTGAATCAGTGGAGCGCCGACCAGCTGCCCGGCTGTCAGCACCGGTCCGAGTTGTTTGAGCAGCTCGGGTGAGCAAACCGGAAACACTTCTTCGTCCATCAGTTTCTCTGCAACCAGTCCTGACCACGAGCCGGTGCCGTAGCGCACGCCGATATCAACTTGCCGGCTGGCGAAATCGACAGGAGTCAGGCTCACTTCAAGGCGTACATCGGTATCCGGGCAAACGGCATGGAAGCGTTCGAAGCGTGGCAATAGCCACTTGGCGGCAAACGCCGGACTGACGGTGACGGTGAGCACGCCGGCAGCTGTATCCATCTGCAACAGTTCCAGGCCATGGGCAAGCTTCTGGAAACCTGCGCTGAGGGCAGGCAGGGCGGTCAGCGCCGTTTCGGTGGCGACCAGTCGTGACTTGCCGCTATTGCTGCGGATGAACAGCGGCGTGCCCAGCCACTCCTCCAGCTTGCGCACAAGCTGGCCTACTGCGGCTGGTGTTACGCCGAGCTCCCGGGCTGCGAGCGCAAAGCTCTGGTGTCTGGCGCTGGCTTCAAAGGCCCGGAGGGCATTGAGATGAACAGGTGGTTTCATGGCGATAAAGTATTTCTATCTCGATTGCATACTTTATCTGATTTGTCAGACGGACGGGAAGTGTGAAGAATCTTGGTTATCCTGATTGCTGTTCAGCCAGGCTGAAGTGCAGTCGAAAATGTCAACAGTACAAGGAGCAGTGAACATGAAAACAACATATCGTGCCATGCAGACCTCCGCCGGTGGCGTGCTTGAGCTGGTGGAGCGTGCCATTCCCGAGCCGGGTCATGGGCAGGTGCTGATTGCCGTCGAGGCCTGTGGTGTCTGTGGCGCCGATGCGGGAGATGTTGCACAGGCTGCGTCTCCAAGGGTTCCGGGGCATGAGGTGGTTGGCCGCATCGTGGCGCTTGGCGAGGGTGTCGCTTCCATCTGGAAGCAGGGCCAGCGCGTCGGTGTCGGACGTCTGGGCGGGCACTGCAACGAGTGTGTCCAGTGTCGGCAGGGCCGTTTTCAATTATGTGTTGACCAGCCGGCGCTGGGCAGCAGCTGTGATGGCGGCTATGCCGAAATGATGCTGGCACGGGATACCGGACTGGTGGCAATCCCTGAAGAACTGAGTTCGGTTGAGGCCGCGCCCATTCTTTGTGCCGGTATTGCCACTTTCAATGCCCTGAAGAAGTGCGGTGCCCAGGCGGGTGATACCGTGACCATTCTGGGGATTGGCGGGCTTGGCCACATGGCCCTGCAGTATGCCCGGCGCATGGGTTTTCGGGTGGTGGCCATCGCGCGCGGCAGTGACAAGGCGGAAGATGCGCTGGCGCTGGGTGCCCATGTGTATATCGACAACAGCAAGGAAGACGCTGTTGCCCGGCTGCAGGAAATGGGTGGTGCCCAGGCGCTGGTGACCATGATCGAGAATGCGCAGGCCATATCCTCGCTACTGCCCGGACTGGCACCGGAAGGGCGGCTGGTTGTGCTGAATCCGGCCAGGGAGCCGCTGCAGGTGCCGGCCGGTTTGCTGGTTGGCGGTCAGCGCAGCGTACTGGGTTCGCTTACCGGAACGCCCCATGACAATGAGAAGACACTGGCTTTCAGTGTGCTGGCGGATGTGCGCCCGCGTATCGATGTACTGCCGCTGGAGCAGGCGAACGAAGCGCTGGAGCGGTTGCGTTCGGGCGGTGTCAAATACCGCATGGTGCTGGTGACCGGCCAGGAGGCGCAATAGCCTGCTGTATGCCGTTGCCGGCCGGGTGCAATATCTGGCGGTTACAGCAGAAGACACAAAAAAGGCCTGCATTTGCAGGCCTTTCTCGTTTGTATCCGGTTACTGCGCGGAACCAGCGTCTTTTTCTGACTTCTTGATCTGGTCCAGAGCTTCCCATGCCTTGGCAAAAACAAAGGGAATGATGGCAAAAGCCATGGCAATGGTAGCAGTTGCGGTTTGTTGTGCCGCATCCTTGGCGCCGCCCAGCCAGAGCAGCAGTACTGCCGCAGCGATGCCGGCTCCGACGAGAGTAACGATCCAGGCGTTTTTCTGCATAACTTTCCATCCTGTGAGTTGAATAGGGCTAAAAATCGTGCTGCCAAATAAAACAAGTAACGTCACTGCTGTCAAGGGCAAAGCTGCCGGACGGTTGAGACAGGTCATGTTGTGGCAAAAAAGCCTGGCTGCTGACGACCATGGGCAATAGCGGGCGCATTTGCCCTGTATTCAGGTTAAAATCACGGCTTGTCCATACATCCAAAGAACATGACATGAGCCTGAGTAACTTCGTATCCCTGTTGAACCGCACCGGTCTTGTGGTGCAAATCATGATCGGCATGGTTGCCGGTGTGCTGCTGGCATTGCTGGCTCCAGAGTGGGCCGGCAAGGTTTCATTGCTGGGGCAGCTATTCATTTCGGCCCTGAAATCGGTGGCCCCGGTACTGGTCTTCATACTGGTGACGGCAGCCATTTCGCGCTATGACAACGAGCAGCCGACCCATATCCGCCCCATCCTGGTCCTTTACCTGATTGGTACCTTTGGTGCTGCAGTGGTCGCCGTGCTGGCCAGCCTGGCTTTCCCTTCACAGCTGGTGCTGGTGCAAGCAGCGGAAATCTCGGCGGTACCGCCTGCCGAGGTAGGCGATGTCCTGAGAACGCTGGTGCTGTCCATGGTGGATAATCCGGTTAGCGCCATTGCCAATGCCAACTTCATCGGCATTCTGGCCTGGGCGGTTGGTCTGGGCATAGCACTGCGCCACTCCAGTGATACCACCAGACGCGTCATGCATGATCTGGCTGACAGCGTGTCCTGGATCATCCGCTGGGTAATCAAGCTGGCGCCTTTGGGCATCTTCGGCCTGGTCGCCACCATGGTGGTGGAAGCCGGCCTTGCCACCCTTGCCAGCTATGCGCATTTGCTGCTGGTACTGCTGGGTGCCATGCTGGCCGTAGCCCTTATCGTCAACCCGTTGCTGGTCTGGTGGAGAATCCGCCGCAATCCATATCCGCTGGTGCTGCGCTGTCTGCGTGAAAGCGGTATCACCGCGTTTTTCACCCGCTCTTCCGCAGCCAATATCCCGGTCAACATGGAGCTGGCCGAGCGTCTTGAGCTCGACCATGCAACCTATTCAATCTCCATTCCGCTGGGCGCAACCATCAACATGGCTGGTGCGGCAATCACCATTGGCGTACTGACGCTGGCGGCCGTACACACTCTGGGTATCGAGGTCAGCTTCGGTACCGCGTTGCTGCTGTGCGTGGTGTCGGCGGTATGTGCCTGTGGCGCCTCCGGCGTTGCCGGTGGTTCGCTGTTGCTGATTCCGCTGGCCTGCAGCCTGTTCGGTATCGATACCGACACCTCCATGCAGGTTGTTGCTATCGGCTTCATCATCGGGGTTCTGCAGGACTCTGCCGAAACGGCACTCAACTCCTCTACCGACGTGCTGTTTACCGCAGCCTCGGATATTGCGGCCAAGCGCAAGGCCGGAGCCTGACGGCATGCACTTGACTGAAACGCAGGTCGCCAGTGAGGTCCACTTCACCGGCAACATCATTTCGTTGCGGGTGGACCAGGTGCGCCTGCCGGATGGCAGCCCGGCCAGTCGCGAATGCGTGATGCATCCGGGTGGCGCCGCAGTGCTGGCGGTAACGCCGGAGCAGCAGGTGGTGCTGGTACGCCAGCACCGCTATGTCTGCGGCCAGGACCTGCTGGAATTGCCGGCAGGCAAGCTGGATGCGGGCGAAGACCCGGCAGAATGCGCGATGCGCGAGCTGGCCGAGGAAACGCCCTATACGGCGCAGTCGGTACAGTTGCTGCACGAGTTCTATTCGACGCCGGGTTTTTGTGACGAGAAGATTCATCTGTACTGGGCGCAGGGCGTTACTGCCGACAGCCTGTTGCAGGCGGATGAGGGCGAGTTGCTGGAGCTGGTTTTGCTGGATGCGCGGCAGGTGCGTGATGCATTGGCACAGCAGCGCATCAAGGATGGCAAGACCCTGGTGGCGCTCTATTGGTGGCTGGCCCGCTGTGCGGATGAGCAGGCGGGTATCTAGGGCCTGGCAGGCTGCCGGCAAGTCTTGCTGTGCAAGGATGGACGCGGGAGGTGTGGAGGTTTATGCTTTTCGTGTTGCCTCCGGCGAGGCCGGATGCTTCCCGTATTGCATGATTGCACTGAATCAAGGAGATCGACATGTCTGATGTATGGCTGACCAGCCTGATCACGGAAACCCCGCAAGAAGGTTACGAACTGGCTATTACCCTGAGCCGCCGTGGCGTCAAGTACACCCAGCCGGACCCCGAGGTACTGCACAAGCTGCGTCCGGAATATGCCAATTCGGCCGACTCACTGACCGCCGTATCCCACGTCATTGCGGTGAACTTCCAGACCGTTGCTGCTGCCAACAACTACTGGCGCAAGTGACTTCAATCTGCCTGCATGCAAGGTGCAGGCAGCTCTCCCGCCTGTACGGCAGCAAGCATTGGCTGCCGGTCTGTGGCGTCCGGCAGAGTTGTGTTAGAATCCGGACTTTTGCAGATTTCCAGAGCATGGCAGGGAGTTTGTCCTCCTTCCAATTTGGCCTGAACTGTTGCCTGCATCCGTGCTATGGCCGGATATTGTGAGCGGACAGGTGATTGCCCTGGCTGGGATCTCCGGTTTGCAACAGGCAGCGCCGGCTGCAGGCCGGATTCAGCCTTCTGGCCAGACAGCGGGCTGTGCTTTGCACGGCAAACAGGTTCTGGACTGCGCAATGGTGGAGCAGCTGGCGGCACGGGCTGTACAGGCAAACTGACAGACAGATCAAAACGAGGGCCGCGTCGCTGACGCCGGCCGCAACAAGAGAGGTTGGCATAGCGTGAAAACCGTCAAGGTCGGAATTTGTGGGCTGGGTACCGTTGGTGGCGGCACCCTCAATGTATTGCAGCGCAACGCAGGCGAAATTTCCCGCCGCATCGGTCGCCGGATCGAGGTGGTCCAGATCGCTGCACGCAGCATCAACCCGCAGTGTGACACCACCGGCATTGACGTAACCGATGACGCCATGCAGGTTGCCGCCAACCCCGAAGTCGATGTGGTGGTCGAGCTGATTGGCGGTGATACCGTGGCCCGCGAACTGGTGCTGGCCGCCATTGACAACGGCAAGCACGTGGTTACCGCCAACAAGGCGCTGCTGGCAGTGCACGGCAACGAGATCTTTGCCCGCGCCCAGGCCAAGGGTGTCACTATCGGCTATGAGGCCGCTGTGGCTGGCGGCATTCCGGTGATCAAGGCGATCCGTGAGGGTCTGGCCGGCAACCGCATCAATTGGCTGGCCGGCATCATCAACGGTACCGGCAACTTCATCCTGACCGAAATGCGGGAAGAGGGACGTGCCTTTGAAGATGTGCTGAAAGAGGCCCAGGAGCTGGGCTATGCCGAGGCTGATCCGACGTTTGACGTCGAGGGCATAGATGCCGCCCACAAGCTGACCATTCTGGCTTCAATCGCCTTTGGCATTCCGCTGCAGTTCGACAAGGCCTATACCGAAGGCATCACCCAGCTGACCACGGCTGACGTCAACTATGCCGAAGCGCTGGGTTACCGCATCAAACACCTGGGCGTGGCGCGCCGTACCGATAGCGGTATCGAGCTGCGTGTGCATCCGACCCTGATTCCCGAAGACCAGCTGCTGGCCAACGTCAATGGCGTGATGAACGCTGTAATGGTCAATGGCGATGCCGTGGGCAGCACCCTGTACTATGGTGCCGGCGCCGGCATGGAGCCGACCGCTTCGGCAGTGGTGGCCGATCTGGTCGATATTGCGCGCATGCTGGATACGGGCACCGAAGGTCAGGTTCCGGCACTGGCGTTCCAGGCCGAAGCGCTGTCGAGCGAATCCGTACTGCCGATTGGCGATTGCGAGTCCGCCTACTATCTGCGTATCCAGGCCCAGGATCATCCGGGCGTGCTGGCGCAGATGGCCAGCATCCTGTCCAAGCGCGGCATCAACATTGAATCCATCATGCAAAAGGAAGCCGAGGAACACGACGGCCTGATCCCGGTCATTCTGCTGACCCACAGGGTGCAGGAAGCGCGCATGAACGATGCAATCACTGCCCTGGAAGCGCTGGAGGCGGTAAGTACTCCGGTCGTCCGTATCCGTGTCGAACAGCTGGACTAATCATTTATAAAGGCAAACAACATGCGTTATATCAGCACCCGTGGCCAGGCACCGGCCCTGAATTTTGAAGATGTGTTGCTGGCCGGTCTGGCCAGTGATGGCGGTCTCTATGTACCGGAAAACCTGCCGCGCTTCACCCTGGAGCAGATGCAGTCCTGGGTCGGCCTGCCGTATCACGAGCTGGCATTTGAAGTGATGCGCCCCTTTGTGGCCGGCTGCATCAGCGATGCCGACTTCAAGGCCATCATTGAGGACACCTATGGCGTGTTCGCCAATAACGCAGTGGCCCCGTTGCGTCAGCTGGACAGCAATGAATGGGCGCTGGAACTGTTCCACGGCCCGACCCTGGCGTTCAAGGACTTTGCCCTGCAGCTGCTCGGCCGCCTGCTCGATCACGTGCTGACCAAGCGCGGCGAGCGCGTGGTGATCATGGGTGCCACCTCCGGTGATACAGGTTCGGCCGCCATCGAAGGCTGCCGCCGCTGCGACAACGTCGATATCTTCATTCTGCATCCGCACCAGCGTGTGTCCGAGGTGCAGCGCAAGCAGATGACCACCGCCATCAGCGACAACATCCACA
>CAZKTB010000030.1:0-13808 GCA_964555485.1 uncultured Thiopseudomonas sp.
TCTTCAACCAGTGGCTGGTGCTGGCTCGACAGCAGCTCGAAATCCTGTTGTAGCGGGGAAATGTCCGGATCGACGAAGTAGTCCGGCTGGTCCAGCTCGAGGGTCAGCAACAGACTTTCACCAGGTTGCAGCTCATAGCGGTCGATTTTGGCGGAAAAGCTAGCGGCCTGGGTCAGGCTGCAGCACACAAGAAGCACTGTTGCTAGCAGTGCACTCAGGGTGCGGGCTGCGACAGTTCCTGACGGAATTTGCGCCTGAGCAGTACGGCCGGATTGTCGGGGATTTGCTGGAGCCATGTGTCGAGGGAGCCGTGCGGGTGGACCGGATCTGGGGCTTGCAGTGTAGCAGCTTTTCCGTTTGTCTCCTGCCGGTTCGCTGAGGATTGCAAGGAGGTGCCAGTTGTACCGGTATTGGCAGCTGCGGTTGCCTCTGCCTGTTCCTGTAGTTGCTTGGCCAGGGCCAGGTTGTCCAGCGCTTGCTGCAGCTCCGGTTCATGCTGCAGGGCCTGGCGGTAGGCGGCTGCAGCTGCCGGGTAGCGGCCAAGCTGCATCAGGCTGTTGCCGCGGTTGTAGTGGGCAATACTGCCGTCCAGACCGGAGAAGTAGTCGTGGGCCAGCTGATAGTTGCCGGCATGATAAGCAGCAATGCCCAGCCAGAGCGGGTCCTGCAGTTGTTGCAAGGCTGCGGCCGGTTCCCGTTCGATCTTTTCCAGTATTGACGAGGTTGTTTCGGCTGCCTGCAACGGAGTGGCAGGGGGTAGCAGCATCAGCAACGGCAACAAGGCAAATAGCCAGCCTTTACGGGCCAGAGGTGCCAGCAACAGCAACAGGGGCAACAGCAGCCAGTAACCCTGGTCGCTCTTGCGGTGGCTGCTGGCGGCCTGCAGGTTACCGGCCGTGTTGCGCACAAACAGGCCTGATTGCAGCAGGTCAGCGTTGTCGTACTGCAGTCGTGTATAGCCCGTGCGTGACTGTCGGGCCAGCTTTTGCAGCGATGCTTCATGCAGACGGCTCAGTGGTTGCCCGGGGTCCAGTTGACCATTGCCGGCTACGGGGACAGGTGCCCCCTGCAGGGTGCCGACACCGATGATGCCCAGGCGCACCTGCGGATGCTGGCGTAGCAGGCGGGTGATCACTGTGCGTTCCTGTCGGTCAAGCTGCCGGGTGAGCAGGGCGATCCGGCCATGGCCGTTGGCACCCTGCTGCAACAATTGCAACGCTTTGGCGACTGCTGCCGCGGCATCGCGACCAGTCCTTGGCAGTAGTGAAGGATGCAGGGCTTGCAGCAGGTTGTCGGCCATTTCCGGGTCGGCTGAAAGCGGCAGCAATGTGTGTGCGCTGCCGGCATAGACTACCATGGCGGTCTGTCCCGGTATTTGTGCACGCAGCATGCTGGCGGCCTTGTCGCGCAGCTGATGCAGACGGCTGGGGGGCAGGTCGCTGGCCAGCATGTCTGGCGTCAGCTCGATGACGATGACCAGTGGATCCGGACTGTCGGGACTGGCGTGCTTGCTGCCTGGCAGCTGTGGCGCCGCCAGTGCCAGGGCAGCTAGCGTTGCTGCGCTGGCCAGTAACAGCCAGGGTGCTTTGTGCTGGCGCTGTGCGGGTTGTTGCAACAACCAGGGCAAAAATGCCGGCGGCAGTTTTTGTTGCCAGTAGCTGCCGTCACGTTGCAGCAGGTACAGGCGCCAAAGCAGCAGCCAGGCCAGGGGGGCCAGCAACAACGCTGCCGGATGGTTGAAAAAGACTATCAGGCTGTTCATGGCGAGGGCCTGCTCCGGGCGTAGCGGTATGCCGACAGCAGTCTGCCCAGGGCCTGGAGCATGGCCAGCAGCATGGCGGCCAGCAGCGGCCAGGCATACAGCTCCTGTGCATGCCAGCTGGCTGGCCTGGCGCTGTTACCGGCCGACAGGCTGTCAAGCAGCTGCAGGACCTGTTCCAGGGAGGTGCCAGATGCCATGTGCAGGCTGCGCCCGCCGGTCAGCCAGGACAGTTCTTGCAGCAAGGGAAGGTCCGGGCCGTCCTGGCTGCCGTCGCCGGGCTGGCCTATCCCCAGCGTATGGATGCGGATGCCTTCGCTGGCGGCAAAGCGGGCAGCGGTACGCGGCGGCATGACACCGCTGTTGTTGGCGCCATCGGTGAGCAAGATCAGGTTGCGGTCGCTGGCCGGCAGCAGGTGCAGTTTCTTGATGCCCAGTCCGATGGCGTCGCCAATGGCGGTGTTGTCGCCGGCAATGCCCGGGCTGGCGGTATCCAGCCAGTGACGCAGGCTGGCGTGGTCAAAGGTCAGCGGTGCCTGCAGGTAGGCTTCACTGGCAAAGAAGATCAGGCCGAAACGGTCATCCGGTCGTAGCTCCAGCAGTTGCAGAATCAGCTTGCGGGTGGCGTCAAAGCGGCTGACACCTGCTGCATCCAGGTCTTCCTTGAGCATGGAGGCGGAGAGATCGAAGGCCAGCATGCTGGTACGCGCATTCTGGTCGAGCGCCCGCTGTGGTTGCAGCCATTGTGGGCGGGCTGCAGCTGCCAGTACCAGTAGCCAGATTAGTAGCGGCAACAGCAGATGCAGCCGGAAGTGCTGATGCAGTCGCTGTTCGTTGCTGACCATGGTTGCCAGCCGGGAAAAGAACGGCACCCGCAGGGCGCTACCGCCTGATGTGCAGGCCGGCAACCACAGGCGTAAAAGCAGTGGTAACGGGACGAGCAGGAAAACCCAGGGCCAGGCCAGACTGAACATCATGCCGGCTCCCTGTCATCTGCCGGAGCGGTTACGGGCTTCTGGACCGACAAGTTATACATGGGCGCTCATCCAGCGGCTAACCGCGGCATGCAGCCCTTCCACCTGAGCCTGGCTGAGCTGGCAATCGGGCAGGTAGCTGCCCTGTACCAGTATCATCCAGTGGGTCAGGCCGGCAGCCGGGCAACGGCTGTCGAGAAAGGCCAGCCACTCACGACCACTGAGCCGGTGGCTGGCAACATCTGGGTAGCGTACCGCACAAAAGCGTTTGAGCAGCAGGTTCAGTTGCTGCAGCCAGGGGCCGGCCTGTTCGTCCTGGTGTGGTCGCGGTAGCTGTTCCAGCTGTTGCAGAGCTTCGGCCAGCTGGCTGGCAGGTTCGTCGGCAGCAGCCCGGGCGGCAGTGGAGCGGCGCTTGTGTTTTAGCAGGACCAGCAGCAGGACGGCCAGGACAATAATGAGCGGCAGCAGCCAGCCATAGGACAGCAGCATGCTCTTGTACCAGGATGGCGGTGCCTCCGGGTAGAGCAATGGATGCATGGACTCAAGCGCCGGCGACATGGAGTCCTTCCTGCAGTGTGGTCAGCTGGTTGGCCAGGCTGCTTGCAGTGGTCAGTGGCAGCAGAGTGGCACGATGGCGCATGGCCAGTTGCTCCCAGAGGCCGCGAGTGCGGCGTGCCTGCTGTTGCCAGCGCTCGACCAGTCGTGGTGTACGCCTGAGTTGCAGCAGCTGCTGTGGACCGGCCAGGTTCAAATGCTGACGTTCTGGCAAATGCTGTTCAAACGGATCTGAAATGGGTAGCCAGATGCTCTGATACCTGCTGGCCAGGGCGCCGAGCTGGCCGGCAGTGGCCGTATCCAGATGGCTTTCGCTACAGATCAGGATCAGCAGGGTGCCGGGTCGCAACTGGGTTTGGCAGAGCTTCAGAGCATGCTGCAGCGGATTGGCCTGGCTGTTGCTGAAGGGGCTGACCAGCACGCTGTTGGCCTGGCTGATGTTATGCAACAGATGCAGTGCGCCCTGCTGGTTGCGTGCGGGTGCCGTCAGGCTGGCGCTCTGGTCGTCAAATACCAGCCCGCCCACCCGGTCGTGCACCGAGTGTGCGGCCCAGGCAAACAGGCTGGCGGTCAGGGCTGCCTGCACCGACTTGAAGTTGCCAGTGGTGGCAAAGAACATCGCCGGTCCCTGTTCCACGGCAATGAATACCGGGCGGTCGCGTTCGCGATGAAACAGGCGGGTTTGTACCACCCCGGCCCGTGCGCTGGCACGCCAGTCGATATGGCGGGAGTCGTCGCCATGCTGGTAGTCGCGCATCTGGTCGAATTCGTTGCTCTGGCCATGCAGGCGGGTCAGGTGCAGGCCGCTGGCGCCGGCACCGGGCTGTTTGCGGCTATTGTCCGGCAGGCGGGACAGCCAGAAACGGGTATCCAGCAACTGCGACAGGCGGATGTGAGTCTGCCCCAGGCTGTCCATGCTCAGACCACGGGTACCGAGTCGAGAATGCGCTGCATGACCTGGCCGGTATCCACGCCGGCGGCCTGGGCCGCATAGGACAGGCTGAGACGGTGTCTGAGGGTATCGGCCAGTACTGCCTGGATATCATCGGGACTGACAAAGTCGTGGCCGGCCAGCCAGGCATGGGCGCGTGCGCAGCGGTCCAGCGCAATGGAAGCGCGCGGGCTGCAGCCGAGGTAGATCCAGTCGGCCAGCTCGTTGTCATACTTGGCCGGGTAACGGGTAGCCATCACCAGCTGTATCAGATAGGCCTCGACATTGTCGGCCATGTACAGCGACAGAACCTCGCGCCGTGCCTGAAAAATATCCTCAACCGACAGTTTGCAATCTGGTTCGCTCTGGCCGTGCAGGGCCTGCTCGCGTACCTGCTGGATGATCAGGCGCTCCACCGCGGCATCGGGAAACTGCACGTTGACCTGCATCAGAAAACGGTCCAGCTGGGCTTCCGGTAGCGGGTAGGTACCTTCCTGCTCGATCGGGTTTTGCGTGGCCATGACCAGAAACAGCTCGGGCAGGGGATAGGTGTGCTGGCCGACGCTGACCTGGCGCTCGGCCATGGCTTCGAGCAGCGCGGACTGTACCTTGGCTGGAGCACGGTTGATTTCGTCAGCCAGCAGCAGGTTGTGAAAAACCGGGCCGGCCATGAATTCGAAGCGTGCCTGTTCCGGACGGTAGATGTCGGCGCCGGTGATGTCGGAGGGCATCAGGTCGGGAGTGAACTGGATACGCTTGAAACTGGCATCCACACCCAGTGCAAGGTCCTTGATGGCCTTGGTTTTGGCCAGTCCGGGGGCGCCCTCGACCAGCAGGTGGCCGTCAGCCAGCAAGGCGATCAGCAGGCGGTCGAGCAGATGGTCCTGACCATGGATTTGACTGGCCAGGTAGTGACGCAGGCCGAGAATGGCTTCGCGGTGTTTCATGATGGGTGCCATGACAAACAGGGTACGGCAAGTGTAGCCGGAAAGTGGCGCAATGTGAAAGCGGCGGCAGCTGGCTAGCGGAAGGGCTGCGAGCTGATGGTTCCCGGGCCGCAGGTGACAAGCAGGTCTGTTTTTGCTCTAGAAAGCGGGCGGGCAATGGAAGTGTAGCGGCCGCTGGTCGTCCGGGTGGGCGAAGGCCAGTTCGGTGGCGTGCAGGCACAGGCGGGGAGCTGCCTGCAGGGCAGCGGGATGGGCATACAGCGGATCACCGAGAATGGGGTAACCAAGGCTGCGCAGGTGCACGCGCAACTGGTGTGAACGACCGGTGTGCGGTGTCAGTTCGATCCTGCTGTATTGCTCCTGTCGCTCCAGCATTCGCCAGAAGGTCAGGGCCGGTTTGCCGTGTATCCAGTCGACAATCTGCCTTGGCTTGTTCGGCGGATCATAGCGCATGGGCAGGTCGATCTGGCCGGCGTCTCCCGGCATTTTGCCCCAGCACAGAGCCTGATAGCGGCGCAGGACCTGGCGTTCACGAAACAGCCGTGAAAGCTCGGAATGAGCTTGCGGGGTGCGGGCCAGAATCATCAGGCCGGTGGTTTCCCAGTCCAGCCGGTGCACGATCAGGGCTTCCGGATAGCCATTTTGCTGCAGGCGCAAAATCAGGCAGTCCCTGTTGTTTTCGGCGCGGCCGGGTACTGACAGCAGCAGGGTCGGCTTGTTGACCACCAGCAGGTGCTGATCCGCGTAGAGGATGGGGATTTCGGACAGAGGCATGCAACGTTACTACAGGTTGCGAACGGAAAAGAAAGCCGCCGGCAATCGGGTGCCGACGGCTATTGTTGCTATCAACGATCGGGCAGGGTGACGTTGAGTTCGAGAATGGAACAGTTGCCCTGGTTATCCAGTGCCACCTGTACCTGATCGCTGTCGATATTGACGTATTTGCGGATCACCGCGACCAGTTCTTTCTGCATCTCGGGCAGATAGTCCGGTTCGTCGGTGCGGCCACGTTCGTGGGCAACAATGATCTGCAGACGCTCTTTGGCGACGGAAGCGCTGCTCTGTTTGTTGCGCGAACGAAAAAAATTGATGATGCTCATTATGCTGTTTTAGCCTCCGAACATGCGCTTGAGGAAGCCTTTCTTCTGGATTTCCAGGAAGCGGTGCGGGATGTCTTTGCCCAGCAGGCGCTCGACGGCATCGCTATAAGCCTGGCCGGCGTCGCTGGTTTCATCGAGGATTACGGGGATACCCTGGTTGGAGGCCTTGAGTACGGCCTGGGACTCGGGGATCACGCCGATCATCTTGATGGAGAGAATCTCCTCGACGTCCTCGACGCTGAGCATCTCGCCGGTGGCAACACGCTCTGCGCTGTAGCGGGTCAGCAGCAGGTGCTCGACGATCGGCTCGCGGCCTTCCTCGGCGCGCTTGGATTTGCTCGACAGCAGACCCAGCATGCGGTCGGAGTCACGTACCGAGGACACCTCGGGGTTGGTCACCACAATGGCTTCGTCGGCCAGATACATGGCCAGGTGGGCACCTTTCTCGATGCCTGCGGGCGAGTCGCAGATGACATAGTCGAAGTCTTCGGCCAGTTCGGTGATGACTTTTTCCACGCCTTCCTGGGTCAGTGCGTCCTTGTCGCGAGTCTGGCTGGCGGCCAGGATGTACAGATTCTCCAGACGCTTGTCCTTGATCAGGGCCTGATTCAGGCTGGCATCGCCATTGATCACGTTGACGAAATCATAGACCACACGGCGTTCGCAGCCCATGATCAGGTCGAGGTTGCGCAGGCCAACGTCAAAGTCGACGAGTACGGTTTTGTGGCCACGCAGGGCCAGGCCTGTGCCGATGGCGGCGCTGGTAGTGGTCTTGCCCACTCCGCCTTTGCCTGAGGTTACAACGAGAATCTTTGCCAAGAGAGTCACCTTAAAATTAATGGAAAATGGCCAAACAAATGCGGCCCAGTATAGCTGTTTGCCGCTCTGGACGCACCTGTAAAAGCCGCCGGGTGAAGCTTAGAGTGCAACTATGTGCATCTGTTCACCATCGAGGGAAATCTGTGCCGGGCCGCCCCATGCCGGAATGCGGCGCAGGTCTTCGGCAATCTTGTACTGGCCGGCAATGGAAACCAGCTCGGCACCCAGTTGCTGGCAGAAAATGCGGGCTTCGGTGTTGCCGCCAATACCGGCCAGGGCGCGTCCGCGCAGGGCGCCATAGACATGGATATGGCCGTCGGCCAGCAGCTCGGCTCCGGCGCTGACCGAGGCGGTAACGATCAGGTCGGCGTTTTTTGCGTAGATCTGCTGGCCGCTACGCACCGGGGTGTTGATGATACGGGCCGGCAACAGCTCGGGCTTTTTTATGATTGGCTCTTTGGGCTGTGTAGGCAGGGCGCGGTCGCGGGCCAGTGACAGGGGCAATACCGGCAGATCGATGGCAGCTGCCGCAGCCAGCTCGTCTTCCTGTTCGGTACGGATCGCCAGGGGACGCAAGCCGTGCCTGCGACACAGGGCCAGCAGCTCGGTCAGGTCGGGCAGCTCGCCTTCCTCGCGCTTGTCCAGCGCCAGAATCAGCGGGGCGTCCTGAAAGAAGTCAGGAGCCTGGGCGGCTTTTTCCGCCAGCTGGCTATCCAGCACGGCCAGGTCGTTGCCCAGTAGTTCAAGAGTGGTCAGGGTCAGCATGCTGCCCTTGAGCTGGAAGGCAGGAGGCTGTTGTGGGGCTTCCTGCTCCGGCAAGTCTGTTGGTTGCATGATTGAATCCATTGCAAAAAGTTAGTCTTATAGCGGCAAGCGTGCCAGTCTGCAAATTTTTCCGTAAACTGGTGAGGTTTTTCGGTGTTCAGGGTACAAGCAGGCAGAGTATGAAACAAAACCGTTTCCGCTGGCAGTTTTTGCATCCCAGATTCTGGCTTCTATGGCTGGGGCTGGGTGTGCTGTGGCTGCTGGTGCAGTTGCCGTACCCGGTCTTGTTGCGACTGGGCCGCTGGCTGGGTGCGCTGATGTATCGTTTTGCCGGTTCGCGCAGGCACATTGCCAGGCGCAACCTTGAGCTGTGCTTTCCCGAGCTGAGCGTCACCGAGCGCGAATACTTGCTGCGGCAAAACTTTGCCTCCACCGGTATCGCCTTTTTCGAGATGGCGATGAGCTGGTGGTGGCCGCACAAGCGTCTGCAACGGCTGGTGCATATCGATGGACTGGAGCACCTGCAGCAGGCCAGCCGCGAGGAGCAGGGTGTGATCCTGATGGCGATCCACTTCACCACGCTGGAAATCGGCGCGGCCTTGCTGGGGCAGCATCACACCATTGACGGCATGTACCGTGCGCACAAGAATCCGGCGTTTGACTATGTGCAGCGCAAGGGGCGCGAGCGGCACAATGCCGATGCGATTGCCATTGAGCGTGAAGATGTACGCACGATGATCCGCCATCTGCGTCAGGGACGGGCCATCTGGTATGCGCCAGATCAGGATTATGGTGCCAAGCAGAGCCTGTTTGTGCCCCTGTTTGGTGTGCCTGCGGCAACTGTTACTGCCACCACCAGCTTTGCCCGCCTGGGCCGGGCACGGCTGATCACCATGCGCCAGACCAGGTTGCCGCGGGCGCGGGGCTATCTGTTGCAGATCGAACCGGCCTGGCAGGACTTTCCGGGCGAGAACGAGGAGCAGGACTGCCTGCGCATCAATCAGTGGGTCGAGCAGGCGATTCAGGCCCATCCGGAGCAGTACCTGTGGAGCCACAGGCGTTTCAAGACCCGACCCGAGGGCGAGGCCAAAGTCTATTGAGCATCAGTGATCATCTGTTTCGCAAGAAGAGCCCGCCTGTACCAGAGCAGGTAACAGGGCTGATTCTTTCCGGCGGTGGTGCACGGGCTGCCTATCAGGTGGGTGTGCTCAAGGCCGTGGCCGACCTGTGGCCGCAGCCGGATGACAACCCGTTCCAGGTGATTGTCGGCACCTCGGCCGGGGCCATCAATGCGGTCAGCCTGGCCTGCGGATCCATGCACTTCAAGAATGCGACACGCCAGCTTGAGCGGGTCTGGCAGAACTTCACCACTGACAAGGTATACCGTACTGACTGGGGCGGTGTGCTGCGCCAGGCCGTACGCTTCAGCCGGACCCATCTGCTGGGTCTGGGGCGTGGCCAGGTGCCGCTGGCACTGCTGGACAACGAGCCGCTGCGCGAGCTGCTGGCCAGCGAGCTGGATTTCAACGGCATCAGCCTGGCGATTGCCCGCCGCAAGCTGAAAGCGGTCGGTATTACCGCCTTTTCCTATCAGGATGCGCAGTCGACCACCTTTTACCAGAGCCGCGGGGCGGTGCTGCCCTGGCAAAGGTACCGGCGCCAGGGCGTGCCCAGCCGTCTGAGTCTGGAGCATTTGTTGGCCAGTGCGTCGATTCCCCTGCTGTTTCCGCCAGTGCGGCTCGGTAACGGTTTCTACGGGGATGGTGCGGTGCGCCAGACGGCACCGATCAGTCCGGCCCTGCATCTTGGCGCCAACCGCATTCTGGTGGTGGGCGTCAACAGCAGGCTGCAGGAACAGCAGATGGATTACCGCATGCAGTTGCGGGCGCCGACGCTGGCGCAAATCAGCGGCCATTTGCTCAACAGTACCTTTACCGACAACCTGGACTCCGACCTCGAGCTGCTGGAACGTTTGAATCAGCTTGGTGCCCTGGTACCCCAGCAATATCACCATTTGCAGGAAGGGCTGGCGCCGGTGGAAGTACTGGTGATCCAGCCCAGTCAGATCATCGACGACATAGCAGTACGGCACAAGCATCAGCTGCCGTCATCGATCCGCACCTTTCTGCGCGGTCCTGGTGCGACCCGGAGTACCGGAGGTGGTGTACTCAGTTACTTGCTGTTCGAGAAAGATTACTGTGCCGAGCTGATCGAGCTGGGCTACCAGGATGCGATTGCACGCAAGGACGAGTTGCTGGCGTTTTTCCGGCCCTGTCTGAAGTATGAGCACGGCATCGAGGACGCCTGAAAGGATACAGCGGCGGGGGAGGGTTTGCTGAAGCTGTACGGGGTCGCCAATTGGCAACCCCGCAAACCGGATAATGTGGTTTTAGCGTTCGTCGCAGGCGAAGGCGGTCAGGCTATAACTGGGAATGCCGGCATCCTGCATGCGCTGCGAGCCTTCCAGTTCGGGCAGGTCGACAATGGCGGCCACTTCATAGACTGAAGCACCCATGCGGCGAATCAGGCTGGCGGCGGCAATGAAGGTGGCGCCACTGGCGATGATGTCATCGAGCAGCAAGACCCTGTCGCCTTCGCAGAGTACATCCTTGTGCACTTCCAGCAGTGACTGCTCGTAGCCGGTATCGTAAGGCTCGGTCAGTACGTCGTCCGGCAGCTTGCCCTGTTTGCGGAACAGGATCAGTGGCTTGTTCAACGCATAGGCAACCATGGAACCGAGCAGGAAGCCGCGTGCCTCGATGGCGCCAACGTGGGTGAAATCACTTTCGACATAACGCTGCACCAGACCGTCCACTACCATGCGGGTAGCTTTTGGTGACTGGAATACTGGCGTGATGTCACGAAAAATGTTGCCCTTGTGCGGGAAATCCGGAATGGCCCGAATCAGTGACTTGATGGCAAAATCGTCAAAAATCATGGTGCGTTCCTCGCTGATACTAAAACAGGCTTGATCGGTCAGCTATCCAGGCTGCCGCCGGCCAGGGTGCAGAGATCCATCAGGTTGAGCAGGTGGATTTCCTTGCCTTCGGCTGTCAACAGGCCGTTTTGCTGAAAACGGGTGAAAACGCGGGAAACAGTTTCCACTGCCAGGCCCAGGTAATTGCCGATTTCGTTGCGCGACATGGCCAGACGGAACTGGTAGGGCGAATAACCACGGGCACGGAAACGGGCGGACAGGTTGACCAGAAATGTGGCAATGCGTTCCTCGGCGTTTTTCTTCGACAGGAGCAGCAGCATCTGCTGCTCGTCACGGATTTCACGGCTCATGATGCGCATCAGCTGTCGGCGCAACTTGGGCAGACTGACGCTGAGTTCATCCAAGCAGTCAAATGGAATTTCGCAGATCGAAGTGGTTTCCAGGGCAATTGCCGATACCGGATATTTCTCGGTATCCATGGCTGACAGGCCGACAAAC
The DNA here is from genome assembly GCA_964555485.1 of uncultured Thiopseudomonas sp. Classification (GTDB taxonomy): domain Bacteria; phylum Pseudomonadota; class Gammaproteobacteria; order Pseudomonadales; family Pseudomonadaceae; genus Thiopseudomonas. The sequence continues at coordinate 11,287 of CAZKTB010000030.1, forward strand.
TCGCTGGGCAGGTGGAAGCCGGTGATCTGCTCTTCACCGCAGTCGGTGATGTTGAAGGTTTTCAGACTGCCGGAGCGCACCGCATAAACCGAGTTGAAGGTGTCGCCCTGGCGGAACAGGTATTCGCCTCTTTTCAACGGGCGACTGCGCTTGACGATGGCGTCGAGTTCGTTCAGGTCATTGCCATCGAGCGACAGGGGCAGGCAAAGGGCCGCCAGGCTGCAATCTCTGCAGTGAGCCTGGTGTGTAGTACGGATGCTGATGAGTTCAGCCATATTTCTGATCCCTGGGCGGTAATACATGAACAGGTGCGTATAGATTACCCCAGCCCTGTCAAAGCTGCCAGAGGTGGCGCTTTGAAAAGACCAATGGCCGCAGGGATTGGCCTGAATTGTCAGGCCGCACCTGGTGTGGTTATCCGCTCAGAGTTTGCAGCCGCGGGCTGGCGGCAGCTGGTTGTCGTTCAGTTTCAGTACATATTGCTCAAGGTCAGCGTCGTTGCAGTAATACAGGTTGTCGAGCTGACTGCTGGCACCTGCTCCCAGGCCCAGTACCGGCCAGGATGTGGTGGCAGGATGCAGATCGGCCAGGCCGCCACTACTGTGTTCGGTCAGCTCGTCATCGGGCAGGACAAAGCAGCTATTGGCGACTTGGACATAACCGGCCTGCAGCAGTGCAGCAGTCAGGGTTGCATCCGGAGCTTCGTCATACAGCGCGCCACTGTCATGTTCCAGCACTATGCGGTCGGGCTGGAGTCGTACCATCTCCTGCAAATGGACAGAAGCTTCGCCAGAACCGTCCTGACGATATCTTGCGCGCATGGTGATGGTGTTGAACTGCAGGGCGCGGGCAGCTTCATACAGGCTTTCAATTGCCTGGAAACCGGGCTCGTTGCAGCTGAGGGTGATGCGGTTGAAGCCGGCATCGCGCAGTTTGCCAAGGGAGGCCCAGCTGGAATTGCCCGGATTGATGCCGATCGAGAACCAGGCAAAGTTGTTGGTTGGTAGCTGCAGGTGGCGTTTCAGTGCGGTAAACAGCTGCTGCAACTGTTGCGGGCTGAACAGGGCGGTGTCGCCGTATGCATGGAGCTGCTGGAGTACTGGTTGACCGGGAAGATGCTTGCAAACCAGTTCGATTTCGGTCAACAGCGCCTGCAGATAGCTTTCAGGTTGTAGCTGGCCCTGCATGGTTTCCTGATCGGGTGTATGCAGCAGCATGATCAGTCCGGCTTGCAGATTTTCCTGGCTCTGAATGGCACGGCAACGCTCGAAAGCCGTGATTTCCTGCAGCTGGGTGTTCTGTACAAGGGGAGTACCAGGCCGGGGAATGGCGCTGAAGTTCTGTTCACTGTAACGGCCTGATTGCTGTAGCGCCCGATTCATGTTGATCCCTTGATGTCATTTCTTGATCCGTGATCGAGTATAAGCAGCGCAGGATTTATACCGATTGACTTGCATCAAACCAGTTACGGGTGGCAGGGGCTGTTTTTAGTGGTCGGTGTGGCTGGTTCGTCAATTCGGTTTCAGATGCCGAAATTGATCAATGGGATCAGGCAGGCTACTAGTGACCGCCACCCATCAGCAGGTGCTGGTGTGGTCCGGGCAGCGTCCAGATGCCGTAGAGGATGATCAACAAACCGGCGGCCGCGCGTACGCTGCGTTTGCGCAGGAACTGGCCCAGCCGTTCGGCAGCAAGACCGGAGGCAATCAGTACCGGCCAGGTACCCAGGCCGAAACAGAACATCAGCAGGGCGCTCAGGCGTGCATCCCCCTGGCTGGCGGACCAGATCAGGGTACTGTAGACCAGACCACAGGGCAGCCAGCCCCACAGGGTACCGAGTAGCAGGGCATGACGGCGGCGGCGCAACGGCATGAAGCGGCGGGCGGCTTTCTGGATGGGGCGCCAGAAGTGCTGGCCCAGCTGCTCCAGCTTGGTCAGGCCGAACCACCAGCCGGCCAGATACAGCCCCATGCTGATCAGCAACAGGCCGGCCAGCACGCGCAACATGTTGGCAGCCGGACTCTGGTCTACCGCCCAGCCGGCCAGCCCGAACAGGAAGCCGGCCAGTGCATAGCTGAGGATGCGGCCCAGGTTGTACAGCACCAGATACTGGATCTTGCGGTGTGACTGGTCGGCGGGAATGGCCATGCCGAGTGCACCCATCAGGCCGCCGCACATGCCGACACAATGACCGCCGCCAAGCAGGCCCAGGGTAAAGGCGGAAATCAGCAGGGGCAGCATGTCCATCATTCGGGTGACTCGCTATCGTCTTTCTGGTTGTTGTCGGCAAGAGGTTCGGTATCGTCGAACAGGATGCTGTGCGCCGGGCTGTCCAGATCGTCGAACTGGCCACTGTTGACCGCCCAGAAAAACAGCCAGATGGCGAGACCGACAATCACCATGGCGACCGGAATCATCACGTAAAGCGCAGCCATGCGGGTGTCTCCTGTGTTGGGGTTTGCAGATCTGCTGCCGGTTCGGGCAGTCGGGTCAGGCGCATGGCATTCAGCACCACCAGCAGC
>CAZKTB010000031.1:0-5842 GCA_964555485.1 uncultured Thiopseudomonas sp.
GTTGCGCCCAGTTGCTGCAGTTGTTCGGCAGCTGCCAGCACGGCAGTGGCCACGCCAGCGTCCAGTTCGCTGTCGAACAGGTTGCGGGCAATACCCACTTTCAGGCCATTCAACGGCTGGTTGAGTGTGGCGCTGTAGTCGGCAATCTCTTCCTGTGCGCTGGTGGAGTCACGCAGATCGAAGCCGGCAGCGGCCTGCAGCAGCAGGGCGGCATCTTCGGCAGTACGGGCAATGAAACCGGCCTGGTCGAAGCTTGAGGCGTTGGCAGTCATGCCAAAACGGGAGATACGGCCGTAGGTGGCTTTCAGTCCGGTTACGCCGTTGTGGGCGGCAGCCAGACGGATGTCGCCAAAGCTGTCACAGCCGCTGGCAGCAGATGCCAGGCCGGCAGCCACTGCAATGGCGCTACCGCTGGCAGCGCCGCCGGCAATGCGCCCGGTTTGCCAGGGGTTGTTGCTGACACCATAGAAACTGGTAGTGCCGCTGGCGGCCATGCCGAACTCGTCCATGTTGGTTTTGCCGAGGCTGACAGCGCCGGCCTGATTCAGCAGCTCGATCAGGTGTGCGTCGTAGGGGGCAACGAAGTTGTCGAGCATTTTCGAGCCGCAGCTGGTGCGCACGCCTTTGCTGCAAAATACATCCTGATGGGCCAGTGGCAGGCCGGTCAGGGCAGGGGCGTTGCCGTTGCTGCGGGCAGCGTCTGCAGCATCTGCTGCAGCAAGTGCCTGCTCGGCGGTTACTGTAATGAAGCTGTTCAGGGCGCTGTCGTGCTGGTCGATGCGGGCCAGGTAATGGGCGGCCAGTTCACGGGCAGTATATTTGCCTTCGGACAGGGCCTGCGCCTGTTGCGCCAGTGTTTGCTGATGCATGGTAGGAAATCCTTAGTCGAGCACTTTGGGAACAAGGTAGAGGCCGCCTTCGGTGGCCGGAGCCAGGCTCTGGTAGAGATCGCGCTGGTCGCTTTCTGTAACCTCGTCGGCACGCAGGCGCTGGGTCATGTCCAGCGGGCTGACCAGGGGCTCGGTATCCCGGGTATCGATGTCACGGATGATTTCGGCGTTACCGGTCAGCAAGCTCAGGCTGTTGGCCAGGCGCTCCTGGCTGGAGCTGTCCAGTCGGAGCTGGGTCAGTTTGGCCAGAGTTTGCACGTGGGTGGCTGTCAGTGCCATGGGAGGTTCTCCGCTAGGGTTCAAGGAGAGACCGGCAGCTGTCGCCTGCAATGGTGCGGAGCTGCCCGGCTTGTGGGAGGCTGTCACTGGTTATGACAGGACCCGCTCCTTGAAGTGAATGAATCTGGATATTTGCTGTCCATGAGGCTGGATCCGGTAACGGATCATGACTCGAAGACTGCATAACCGGAACACAATCTATCACAGTGTGGTGCTTGCCCAAAAGCCTGATGGTTGTTAGAGTTCTCCATTGTTTTTTTGTAGCGTTTTTTGATGGCGCACCCTTTAGGTTTTTACCCATGTTTAAAAAAATCCGTGGCATTTTTTCCAGCGACCTGTCCATTGACCTCGGGACGGCCAACACCCTGATTTGTGTGCGCGATAAAGGTGTAGTACTGGACGAGCCCTCTGTTGTTGCGATCCGCACCAAGGGCAACCAGAAGAGCGTGGTGGCAGTCGGTACCGACGCCAAGCGCATGCTGGGACGCACTCCCGGCAATATCCAGGCGATTCGTCCAATGAAGGATGGCGTGATCGCCGATTTCAGCGTTTGCGAGAAGATGCTGCAGTATTTCATCAACAAGGTGCATGAGAACAGCTTCATCCAGCCCAGTCCCCGTGTACTCATTTGTGTGCCCTGCAAATCGACCCAGGTCGAGCGCCGCGCCATTCGTGAATCGGCACTGGGTGCCGGTGCCCGCGAGGTTTACCTGATCGAGGAACCGATGGCGGCCGCCATAGGTGCAGGCTTGCCGGTCGAGGAAGCACGCGGCTCCATGGTGGTGGATATCGGTGGTGGTACCACAGAAATTGCCCTGATCTCCCTCAATGGCGTGGTCTATTCCGAGTCCGTCCGCGTTGGTGGTGACCGTTTTGACGAAGCCATCATTACCTATGTGCGCCGCAACTACGGTAGCCTGATCGGCGAGTCTACCGCCGAGCAGATCAAGCAGCATATAGGTACCGCTTTCCCCGGTGGTGACCTGCTCGAATTCGACGTGCGTGGTCGCAACCTGGCTGAAGGTGTGCCGCGCAGCTTCACCCTGAACTCCAGCGAAGTGCTGGAAGCCCTGCAGGAATCCCTCAGCCAGATTGTCCAGGCGGTCAAGAGCGCGCTGGAGCAGTCGCCACCCGAGCTGGCCTCGGACATTGCCGAGCGTGGCCTGGTACTGACCGGTGGTGGTGCCCTGCTGCGCGACATGGACAAGCTGTTGGCGCAGGAAACCGGCTTGCCGGTAATCGTTGCTGAAGATCCCAAGACCTGTGTCGCCATTGGTGGTGGTCGTGCGCTGGCAATGATGGAGCAGCATGCGATGGACTTGCTGTCGGTAGAGTGATCCTGCCGGCTACATCATCTGGCCGGCCCGGGCGCGATGGCTGTCGTGCCTGCCGGCACGACAAGGGTCCAGGTAAGGTGCTGAGCCATTAAACCGATATTTTCCAAAGGCACTTCACTTACGACACGGGTGATTTTTTTCGTGCTGTTGTCGGTAGCGTTGATGATTGCCGATACCCATATCCGCTGGCTGGACCCGCTGCGCAGCAGTGCGGGTCTGGTGCTGACGCCGTTGTACTGGGCAGGCGACCTGCCCGGGCGCAGTCTGGATCTGGCCCGGCAGATGCTGGTCAGCCGCGCCGACCTGCTGGCCGAAAACGAGAAGCTGCGTGCCGATACGCTGCTGATGCAGCGGCGTTTGCAGAAACTGGCAGTCCTTACCGAACAGAACGTGCGTCTGCGCGAGCTGCTCAACTCCTCCGAGTTGCTCGAAGAACAAGTGATTGTTGCCGAGCTGCTCGGCATAGATCCCAATCCACAAACCCACAAGCTGCTGATCAACAAGGGCAGCTCCCACGGCGTCTATGAGGGCCAGCCGATGCTGGATGCACAGGGCGTCATGGGGCAGGTGGTTGAAGTCATGCCATACAGTGCCCGCGTGCTGTTGCTGACCGACAGCAGGCATAGCCTGCCGGTACAGGTGACGCGCAACGGCTTGCGGGCGATTGCTGGCGGCAACGGTACCCCGGGCAGTTTCGAGTTGCGCTATGTGGCCGACAATGCCGACATCAAGGAAGGCGACCTGCTGGTGACTTCCGGCATGGCGCAGCGTTTTCCGGCCGGATATCCGGTGGGTGTGGTAACCAGCGTACAGCGTGGTACCGGTCAGCCCTTTGCCACAGTGCTGGCGTCACCGGCAGCTGTACTGGATCGCAGTCGACACTTTTTGCTGGTGTTTGCCGAGGGTCAGGTGCCGGCTACGGCAGTACAGCCGGAACTGGAGCAGACAGATGCTGAGCCTGATATCGACGAGAAGGATGGCGTGCTGTTGCCGGACGTGGCCGGAGGTGAAGAATGAGGCCGCTATCGCTGCTGGGTATTTTCCTGTTTCTGGTCAGCCTGACACTGGCACTGGTTCTTGAGGTGGCTCCGCTGCCGGAGGCAATGCACGGCTGGCGACCGCTGTGGCTGGCGCTGGTGATGGCGTTCTGGGCACTGGAAGCGCCACGCGGTGGCAGTCTGCTGCTGGCCTGGCTGGTCGGGTTGCTGCAGGATGTTGTCTATGGCAGCCTGCTCGGGCTGCATGCGCTTTTTCTGGTCATTGTGGTATTTGCCGTGCTGAGGGTGCAGCGGCGGTTGCGGATGTTCCCGGTCTGGCAGCAGGCGTTTTTCCTCACTCTGGTCTTTGTTTTCGGTCAGCTGCTGGTGTTCTGGCTGGAGGTGCTGGCTGGCACGCCCAGGTTGTTGCTGCAGTACATGCTGCCGGCACTGGTCAGCGGGCTGCTGTGGCCCTGGGTCTGGTTATTGCTGCATGTCTTGCAGCGCAGCCTGCTGCGTCGCTAGACGGAGCAAAGGGCTGTCGAAACCGGGCCGATAACGGCTGTGGTTTGAGGCCATGATAAAACACCACATGCATTTTGTGCTTTAATGCACAGCGACTGTGACAGTCGTGGCGAGGTTGGTATGGACCGCATCCTGTTGCAGGGTGCGGTTTTTTTATTCCGCAAATATCGTTTGACCGACAAATACACAGCTCGACTGATGCAAAAAAGGAAAATGGCATGAGTGAAGAAATCCTGATGAATATCACCCCCATGGAAACCCGTGTGGCCGTGGTGGAAAACGGTGTTCTGCAGGAAGTGCATATAGAGCGCACACAGAGTCGGGGACTGGTCGGCAATATCTACAAGGGATGTGTAGTCCGGGTACTGCCCGGCATGCAGGCGGCTTTTGTCGACATCGGTCTGGAGCGGGCAGCATTCATTCATATCGGCGAGTTGCAGATGCCGGCCGATCGCCAGATCGACAGCATCAGCGGCCTGCTGCATGAGGGACAGTCGCTGGTGGTGCAGGTAACCAAGGACCCGATCGGCAGCAAGGGTGCGCGCCTGACCACATACTTTTCCATGCCGTCACGTTATCTGGTGCACATGCCGTCCAGTGAGCATGTCGGGGTATCGTTGAAAATCGAGGAAGAGGCGGAGCGCGAACGGCTCAAGGAGCTGGTCGATGCCTGTCTTGAAGCCGAAGGCAAGCCGGACTTCGGCGGCTTCATTATCCGCACCGCTGCCGAAGGCGTCAGCGAGGCCGATCTGCGCGCCGATATCCGCTATCTGTACCGGCTCTGGCAGCAGGTGCAGGAGCAGATCCAGAGTTGCAGCGGCAACTGTCTGATCTATGAAGAGCTGCCTCTGGCCCTGCGTACCCTGCGCGATCTGGTGGGTGAACCGACCGAGAAGATCCGCATCGACTCGCGCGAAACCCTGGGCAAGGCAATGCAGTTTGTCCGCGAGCTGGTCCCCGGTGTGGAAGAGTTGCTCGAGCACTATCCGGGCGAGCGGCCACTGTTCGACCTGCACGGCATCGAGGATGAAATCCAGCGTGCACTGGAGCGCAAGGTACCGCTCAAGTCAGGCGGTTACCTGATCATCGATCCCACCGAGGCGATGACCACCATCGACGTGAATACCGGCGCTTTCGTCGGCCATCGCAACCTTGAGGAAACCATTTTCAAGACCAACCTGGAAGCGGCCCTGGCGATTGCCCGCCAGCTGCGTCTGCGCAATGTTGGCGGCATCATCATCATCGACTTCATCGACATGGAAGATGAAGAACACCGGCGTCAGGTACTGCGTCAGCTGGAGCGCCAGCTGGAGCGGGACCATGCCAAGGCCCACATTACCGGTCTGACCGAACTGGGGCTGGTGCAGATGACGCGCAAGCGCACCCGCGAGAGCCTCAGTCAGCTGTTGTGTGAACCCTGCAGTACCTGCCAGGGACGCGGCGAGCTGCGTACAGCGGAGACAGTCTGCTATGAGGTGTTTCGCGAAATCCTGCGTGAGGCGCGGGCTTATCAGGCCGAGGGCTATCTGGTGCTGGCCAGCCAGGATGTGGTTGACCGCCTGCTCGACGAGGAAGCAGGCAATCTGGCCGATCTGGAGACCTTTATCGGCCGGCCGATCAAGTTGCAGGTGGAAAGCCTGTACTCCCAGGAGCAGTACGATATCGTGCTGCTGTAGGCTTTTCCGATGATGCAGCGACTGAACCGGCTATTTCTGCGCGGCGGTCTGTGGGCCGGGCTGCTCCTGCTGCTGTTTGCCACCCTGTATGTCAGTGCCGGCCGCATCCTGACCCCCATGCTCAACGCCTATCGTGTCGAGATTCAGGACTGGCTGGG
>CAZKTB010000031.1:5942-9775 GCA_964555485.1 uncultured Thiopseudomonas sp.
CGACAGCGCCGGCTCTGGCTACCGCAGCTGAATGTGCGCTGGATGCCGCAGGCGCCAATGCAGAACCTGGCTTTGCAGCTGACCCAGGATGCAGCACTGCCGCTGTTGCAGGCGCCTGCTGATGTTTACATTCCCAAACTGCAGCTGGCGCCGCTGATGGCCGGGCTATTGCAGCATGTTCCGTTACCGGAGCTGGCGCACGACATCCTGACCCAGCTGGATTTTCGCGGCGGTTTGCGCAACACGCATTTGCGCTGGCAGCCCGGTTTGCCATGGCAGCAGCAACTTGAATATGACACCAATATCGACGGGCTGGATTACAGCCCATGGGAAAATGTACCAGGTGCCACCGGCATCAGCGGCCGACTGTTCGGCAGTCTGGCCGGTGGCGAGCTGCATCTGGACAGCTCGGGCTTCAGTCTCTATCTGCGCGAACTCTTTGCCGACCCCTGGCGCTATCACCGGGCACGTGCACGCCTGACCTGGGAGCTGACGGAAACACTCGACTTCACCCTGACCAGCCCGTATTTGCAGGTACGTGGTGACGAAGGCCGGCTGGCCGGCGACTTTGTCATTCACCTGCCGCATCAGCCGGGGCGTGAAAGCTATATGGATCTCAGGGTCGGCATGCGTGATGGTGATGCCAGCCACAAGGCCAGATATTTGCCACTGGTGTTGCGCGACGGGCAGCCCGAGCTCTGGACCTGGCTGCGTGAGGCAATCATTGGTGCCGATGTGCATCAGGGCTACTTCCAGTATCAGGGGTCGCTAAAGGCAGGCGCCCCGGCGTCAGCCCGCTCCATCAGCCTGTTCTTTGACGTCAGTGATGCAGTGCTTGCCTACCAGCCGGACTGGCCGCCACTGGAGGATGCCCGGGCACAGGTCTATGTGCATGACCATGGTATTGAAATCGATATCGAACGCGGACGTATCCTGCAGACCGCCGTCAGTGATGCGCATGCCGAGGTGATCTATCCGCAAGCAGGGGTCTCCCGTTTGCAGGTGGATACCCGGCTGGCCAGCAACATGCAGAATGCCTTGCAGATCGTGCAGGATACGCCGCTGGCTCAGCAGCTGCCCTTCATGGCGGACTGGCGCGGCGAGGGTCTGCTGGGTGGCCGGTTACAGCTGGAGGTGCCCTTTGCCGAGGCGCAGCCACCAAGAGTGCAGCTGGATCTGCAGCTGGACAACAACAGCCTGCACATGCCGGAGCTGAATCTGCACCTTGATCAGCTGCAGGGAGCATTGCACATCGACAGCCAGCAAGGCATGAGTGGCAGTGCCCTGGCAGGCAGATTGCTGGAGCAGCCTTTTACCGCCAGTCTGAGGTTGCCGACAAACAGTACGGGCTGGGGCAGCCAGATCCGTGCAAGGGGCAAAATGCCGGTGACGCGACTGCAGGAGTGGCTGGGGTATACCGGACAGCTGCCCTTTGCCGGCAGCTTTGATTATCAGCTGGATCTGTTGCTGGCGGAACAGGGCAGCCAGCTGGCAGTGAATACCGATCTGCAGGGTGTACGTATCGATCTGCCGGCACCACTGGCCAAGCCGGCTGGCGAGAAAATTGCCACCAGCTGGCACATGACCCTGGATGGTGCCGAGCAGCATTATCGGCTGGCTCACGGTACGCGTTTGAGCGGCCTGTTTTCAGCGGCGCAGGGCAAGCCCGGTTTTCAACGTGGTCAGCTGGTACTGGGCGGACAAGTGGCCCGGTTGCCGGTTCGTGACGGACTCTGGATTGCCGGCGAGCTGCCACAGCTGCAGGTACCGGACTGGCTAGCTGCCATAGATCGTTATGGTTCCACTGCGGGAGGCGACAGCCTGGTTACCGTGCAGGAGGTGCAGCTGACGGCCGGCCGGCTTGAGGGGCTGGGCATTCCTCTGCACCAGGCGCAGCTTGTGGTCAGACCGGAAACATCGGGTTGGCAGATACGCCTGAACAGCGAGCAGGCCGCTGGCCGGCTGCAGGTACCGGCTAATGGTCCCATGCAGGTCAATCTGGAGCGGCTGCAATTGCCTGGTGGTGAAGACAGCCTGCTGAACAATACTGGCGGGCTGCAGCCGGCTGATGTTCCGGCGATGCAGGTGCGGGTGCGGCAGTTGCTGCTGGGTGAGGAGTTGCTGGGTTCGCTTGGTTTTGTCAGCAAGGCCGATACCGCCGGTGGCGTATGGTTTGAACAGATCAGTGCCGACCTCAAGGGCCTGCAGGCTGCAGGCAGTCTGCACTGGCGTGGCGGAGCGCAGCAGACCAGCCGTTTTCAGGGCGAGCTCAGTGGCAGCGAGCTGGAAGATATTCTAAAGGCCTGGGGCTATGCGGAAACCATGAGTAGCGAAAGATTCAATATAGGACTGGATCTCAACTGGCCAGGTGCGCCGCAGGCGTTTGCCATGGACCGGCTGGGCGGCGTGGCGCAGCTGAAATTTCGCAAGGGCCAGTTGACGGCGGCCGATGGTAGCGCCCAGGTGTTGCGGGTATTCGGGTTGCTCAACTTCGATTCGATCGGGCGGCGTCTGCGGCTGGATTTTTCCGACTTGTGGAGCAAGGGCTTGTCCTATGACCGTATTGATGGCGTGGTGGACATCGAGCGTGGAGTGTTCCGTACCCGTGACGAGCTGACCCTGGAAGGCATTTCCAGCAACCTGGGCATCAAGGGCCAGCTCGACTTGCCGGCTGGCACCATTGATGCCGACATGCAGGTGGCAATGCCGATCAGCCGCAACCTGCCGCTGGCAGCAGTGGCGGCCGGTGCGCCGGCCATTGGTGGTGCGCTGTTCGTGATCGACCGGCTGGTGGGCGACCGCTTTGCCCGCATGGCAGCCGCGCGCTATACCATCAGCGGCAGCTGGCAGGACCCGGATATCAGCCTGACGCGGGGAGGTGACAAGTGAGCCACGCGGATCGTGATTTGCATAGGGTAGTGATGTCGATCGATAAGGACAGCGACCTGCAGTTCATGCGCATGGCGCTGGAGCAGGCGGCCCTGGGCGCCAGTCTTGGAGAAGTGCCGGTCGGAGCAGTGCTGGTACGTGATGGCGAGGTGCTCGGGCAGGGCTTCAACCAGCCGATAGGCTTGCACGACCCCAGTGCCCATGCCGAGATGCAGGCAGTACGCGATGCAGCAAGCAGGGTACAGAACTACCGTTTGCCGGGCAGCACCCTGTACGTCACGCTGGAACCCTGCAGCATGTGCGCCGGACTGCTGGTACATGCCCGTGTTGCCCGGGTGGTCTATGCGGCCAGTGAGCCGCGGGCGGGCATGGCGATCAGCCAGGGCCGCTTCTTTGAGCAGGAGTTCCTCAATCACCGGGTACTGGTCGAGGGTGGCCTGCTGGCGGAGGAGTCGGCGGAGATGCTCAGGTCCTTCTTCCGTGCCCGGCGCAAGGGTGCTGCTGGTACCAGCTAGGGGTTTGCCGAGCTGGTCGCTCCGGCCTGTGTTGCTGGTTCATTGACCCAGATGTTAAAACCGGACTGGCAACTAATCCTTGATGGCCGGAGTATGCAGGCCGCCGAGCATGCTGTCTTCGCTGGCTGGTACCGTGGACCAGGACAGGATGTCGTAGTAACGGCGGATGTTGTTGACGAAATGTACCGGCTCGCCACCACGGGCAAAGCCGTAACGGGTCTGGCTGTACCATTGTTTTTGTGCCAGACGGGGCAGGATCGAGCGCACGTCGATCCAGCTGTCCGGGTCCAGTCCGGCCTTTGCGGTCAGCCGGCGGGCATCTTCCAGGTGTCCCAGGCCCACATTGTAGGCAGCCAGGGCAAACCAGTAGCGCTCGGGATAGGCGATGCTGTCCGGCAGGCGTTCCAGCATCTGGGCCAGATACTTGGC
>CAZKTB010000031.1:9875-12704 GCA_964555485.1 uncultured Thiopseudomonas sp.
GCGTGGCTGGCGGATTGCCCATTGCAGCTCGAGTGGCGGCTCCAGGCTGAAGGCCAGCTGGATGTGCGGAAAATAAACCTGGTGCATGGCCAGTTCGTTGGAGTTGACCAGGGTGATGTCGATCTGGCCCTCGTCCACCATACGCAGCAGGTCGACACTTTCCACGGCATCGGAAACTTCGAAGGCCAGTTCCGGATTCTCTTTCCTGAGTTGCTCCAGCAGCGCGGCATGAATGCTGTCCCTGAGTACCAGAATACGCTTGCCAACCAGATCGGCTGGTTGCTGTGGCCGGGTTGCCTTGCTGTGGTAGATGACCTGGGGTGTCACCTGCAGATAACTCTGGCTGTACAGCATGTCCGGTTGCCGGTCAGGGTTTTCGGTCAGGCCGGCGGCGACCAGCAGCGGTCGATTGTCCGTGAGTGTTTTCTGGTACAGCTGCTCAATGGTGTCGACGGTTTCCACCTGCAGGCTGACCCCCTGCTGACGGGCAAATGCCATGGCCAGGTCATACTCGAAACCCGCGGCATCATTGCGTTCCTGGAAAAAGGTGGAAGGTGTGTTGCGAGTCAGCATGGCCAGTTCGCCGGCAGCACGGATCTGCGCGAGACCGTCAGCTACAGGCGCAGCTGGGGCAGGGCTGGAGTCATGATCTTCCTGGCAGCCTGACAGGGCAAGCAGCAGTGGCAGCAGCCACGGCAGAAGACGACGAAAACTGGTTAATACGGGCATGGCGGCAAGTATACAAAGCCAGGCTGCAGTGGCCAATACATGAAAAGCCGGTCTGACCAGTATGGTTCCGGATGCTGTCCGGCAGATTTTATTGAACATTGGTCGCATGCACGCGTAAAATAGCGCCTCCCGTTAGCTTTGATCAGAGGCTGTTTCAACAATGCTCATTTTGCGTGGTGCACCCGCTCTTACCAAATTCCGCCATCAAGCCCTGTTGCAAAAAGTCCGTGCCATCGTGCCGGAAGCAGGGCAGGTATATGCCGAGTTTGTGCATTTCCTCGATCTGTCCGCCGAACTGGATGCGACAGAAAAACAGCGTTTGCGACAGCTTCTGGACTATGGGCCTGAAGCCACAGTGCAGGAGCCGCAGGGACGCCTGCTGCTGGTGGTGCCACGTATCGGCACATTGTCTCCCTGGTCGAGCAAGGCCACCGATCTGCTGCGCCATGCCGGCATCGACAAGCTCAAGCGTATCGAGCAGGGCGTCGCCTACTATCTGGACGCTGAGCTGGACGAGGCACAGCTCAAGGCTGTACGTGCCCTGTTGCATGACCGCATGAGCCAGAGCGTACTGAACGAGCTGGAAGCTGCTGCGGCGCTGTTTTCCACAGAAGAGCCTCGTCCGCTGGCGGTCGTGGATGTGCTGGGTGGTGGTCTGGCTGCCCTGCAGAAGGCCGATGCCGAGCTGGGTCTGGCGCTGGCCGACGACGAAATGGAATATCTGGTGGAGAGCTTTGGCAAGCTCGGCCGCAATCCCCATGATGTCGAACTGATGATGTTCGCCCAGGCCAACTCCGAACACTGCCGTCACAAGATCTTCAATGCCAGCTGGGACATCGATGGCGAGGCACAGCAGAAGTCGCTGTTCGCCATGATCAAGAACACCTACGAAAACAACAGCACCGGTGTGCTGTCCGCCTACAAGGACAACTCCTCGGTGATCGAGGGCTTCACTGCCGGCCGCTTTTTCCCCGATGCGCAGGATGGCCAGTACCGTGCCCATCAGGAGCCGGTGCACATCCTGATGAAGGTGGAAACCCACAACCATCCATCCGGCATTGCCCCTTACCCGGGTGCGGGTACCGGCTCCGGCGGCGAGATTCGCGACGAGGGTGCCACCGGCATTGGCTCGCGCCCCAAGGCCGGCCTGACCGGTTTCACCGTATCCAGCCTGAACATTCCTGGTTACGAACAACCCTGGGAGCTGCAGTACGGCAAGCCCGGCCGCATGGTTGATGCACTGGACGTGCTGATCGAAGGCAGCAAGGGTGGTGCCGCCTTCAACAACGAATTCGGCCGTCCGGTACTCAGTGGCTATGTGCGCAGCTTCGAGCAGGAAGTCGAGACTGCCAATGGCCGCGAAGTACGTGGCTACCTGAAGCCGATCGTATTGGCCGGTGGCCTTGGCAACATCCGCGAAGATCATGTCCAGAAAGGCGAGATCAAGCCCGGCAGCCAGCTGATAGTACTTGGTGGTCCGGCCATGCTGATCGGCCTGGGTGGTGGTGCCGCCTCCTCTGCCGACACCTTGGCCGAGGATGATCTGGACTTTGCTTCCGTGCAGCGCGGCAACCCCGAGCTGGGTCGCCGCTGTCAGGAAGTGATCGACAGCTGCTGGCAGCTGGGTGATGACAACCCCATCTGTTTCATCCACGACGTGGGTGCCGGCGGTCTGTCCAACGCCTTCCCCGAGCTGGTGAATGACGCCGGTCGTGGCGGCCGCTTCGAGCTGCGCGACATGCCGACCGCCCAGCCAGGTCTGAGTCCGCTGGAGCTCTGGTGCAACGAATCGCAAGAGCGTTATGTATTGGCGGTGGACAACAAGGATCTGCAGCGTTTTGCTGATATCTGCGAGCGTGAACGCTGCCCCTATGCGGTGGTCGGTGTAGCTACCGAAGAGAAGCAGCTGGTACTGGGTGACCGTCACTTCGACAACAACCCGGTCGACATGCCGCTGGATGTCCTGCTGGGCAAACCGCCGCGCATGCATCGCGATGTCACCCGTGAGGAAACTCCGGCCAGCTCCTTTGATGCCGGCAAGGCCGAACTGGCTGAAGCGGTGGAGCGCGTATTGCGTCATCCGGCCGTGGCCAGCAAGCA
>CAZKTB010000032.1:0-12588 GCA_964555485.1 uncultured Thiopseudomonas sp.
CCGGCTTGGTTTGCCCAGGGCCCCTGGCTGCTGGCCGGTCTGCTCGAGTGTCCGGTCAACCTGTTTTTTTGTCTGAAGCTGGATGGCCGTTACCGCATTTGCGTGGAGCCGTTTGCCGAGCGTATCCAGTGGCAGCGCAGCAACCGCAAGCAGGTGCTACAGGAGGCAGCCCAACGCTATGCGAGCCGCCTGGAACAGCGGTGCCTGCAGGCACCGCAACAATGGTTCAACTTCTACCCATTCTGGAATACTGATGAACAGCAAACTTCGTGAAACTGTAATTTTCGGCCAAACCCCGTTGACCATTGAACAGGTCAATACCATTGCCCGGCGTGAAGCCGATATCAGCCTGCAGGACGATGATGCGTTCTGCACACATATCCGCAAGGGGGCACAGTTTCTCGATAGTCTGCTTGATCGTGAGGGGGTGATCTACGGTGTGACCACCGGCTATGGTGATTCCTGTGTGGTGTCGGTACCGCTGGATCAGGTCGAGGCACTGCCGAAAGGGCTGTTCACCTTTCATGGCTGCGGCATGGGGCAGCATTTTTCTGCGCCGGAAACTCGCATGATTTTGGCCGCTCGTCTGCAGTCTCTTTGTTTTGGCATGTCCGGTGTGCGTCTTGAGCTGCTGCAACGGCTGACGCAGTTTTTGCAGGAAGACGTATTGCCGCTGATTCCCGAAGAAGGCTCGGTGGGTGCCAGTGGCGACCTGACACCGCTGTCCTATGTGGCGGCGGCCCTGTCAGGCGAGCGCCGTGTGCTGTACCGCGGACAGGTGCGTGATGCGGCAGAAGTACACAGAAAACTGGGCTGGAAGCCCTTGAAGCTGCGGCCCAAGGAGGCGCTGGCGCTGATGAACGGTACCGCCGCCATGACCGGTGTTGCCTGTGAGGTGTATGCCCGTGCCGAATACCTGCTGCAGCTGGCCACGCGCATTACCGCACTGAACATGGTGGCGCTGGAAGGCAATACCCGCCATTTTGACGAAACCCTGTTCCGTGCCAAGCCCCATGCGGGCCAGGTACAGGTGGCGGCCTGGCTGCGTGAAGACCTGGTCGGCATCGAATCACCGGAATTCTGCCTCAACGGCCTGCACCGTCTGCAGGATCGCTATTCGCTGCGCTGTGCGCCCCATGTTCTGGGCGTGCTTGGTGACAGCCTGCCCTGGTTGCGTACCTTCATCGAAACCGAACTCAACAGTGCCAACGATAACCCCATCATTGATGCCGAGCAGGAACGGGTGTTGCATGGCGGCCACTTCTACGGTGGTCATATCGCCTTTGCCATGGACAGCCTGAAAAACCTGATTGCCAACGTTGCCGACCTGCTTGACCGCCAGCTGGCGCTGCTGGTGGATATCCGTTACAACCATGGCCTGCCCAGCAACCTGTCCGGTGCGCCGGCCGAAGTGGCGATGATCAACCACGGCTTCAAGGCAGTGCAGATTGCAGTCAGCGCCTGGACTGCCGAGGCATTGAAAAACACCATGCCGGCCAGTGTGTTTTCCCGCTCTACCGAGTGTCACAACCAGGACAAGGTCAGCATGGGTACCATTTCCGCCCGTGATGCACGACGCAATCTGGAATTGACCGAACAGGTGGCTGCGGCAACCCTGCTGGCGGCCAGACAGGGTGTGTGGCTGCGCCAGCAAAAGGGCAAGGTCGAAATGGGTGAAGCGCTGGAGGGTATGCTGCTTGAGCTGGCGCGGGATTATCCGCCCCTGACCCATGACCGTGCACTGGAAGCCGAGCTGCGCCAGTGTGTCGACCAGATCCGGGCGCAGACGTGGAGGCTGTATGCGTAAAAAGGGTATTTTGCAGGCCAGTGTCGAACTGGAAGTGCCGTTTTTCGACGTGGACATGATGAACATCGTCTGGCACGGCCACTATGTGAAGTATTTCGAGATGGCCCGCTGTGCCCTGCTCGACAAGATCGGTCACAACTACAATCAGATGCGCGAGTGCGGTTATGGCTGGCCGGTGGTGGACTTGCAGCTGCGCTATGTGCAGCCGGCCGAGTTTGGCCAGAAGATTTCGGTGACGGCCGATCTGGTGGAATGGCAGGAACGGTTGAAAATCAATTACCTGATTACCGATGTCGCCAGTGGCGAGCGCCTGACCCGGGGTACCACCGTGCAGGTGGCGGTGCGCATGGCCGATCGCGAGATGCAGTTTGTGGCGCCGGTGGAGTTTCGCACGGCGGTTGAGGCGGCGGTGGCGCGTGAAGCCTGATTCTGGTCTTGAAAAAAGGTAGGTACGAATTTATTCGTACAGATTCGTAAAAATGATAACGAACTCTTGTTGTGCGAATAAATTCGCACCTACAGGTGGCGGGTTTCTTTGGGGTGAAGGGCAGTTATGTTGATTAGATACGTGCTGGCTGCCGCTTTGTGGCTGGTATCGACCTGGGCGTTTGCCTTTGACGAGGAGCAGCTGGCGCAACAGCTGGCGGATACCAGGGTATTGCGTGGTGACTTTGTCCAGGAAAAATACCTGCGCGGCCTGCCCCGTCCGTTGCGCAGTGACGGCCGTTTTGTGTTGGCGCGGGAGGGTCTGTTGTGGGATCTGCAACAGCCGCTGCAGCGCATGTATCGCATCAGTCGGCAGGGGGTTGCCTTGTGGCAGGATGAGCAGTGGCTGGTACAGGGCAACCAGGATGTTGCCGCCCGTCAGAGCCGTCTGTTCTTGTCGGTATTGCAGGGTGATCAACAGGGCTTGCGTGAAGAGTTTGATTTGCAGCTGAGCGGCGTGGAGCAGGACTGGCTACTGACCCTGCTGCCCCGCTCCCTGTTGTTGAAGCAGATTTTCCAGCGTATAGAAGTGCGCGGAGATCAGCATGTACGCAGTATCGAGCTGTTTGAAAGTCAGGGTGACCGCACCCTGATGCGGATGTTCGAGATAGAACCGGGCACGGAGCTGGAAGCTAATGAACAGGCTGCCTTTGACTCCTGAGCGGTGGCTGTTTGCCGTCTTTCTCCTGCTGGTATTGGTGCTTGCTGCACTCAGTGGCTGGCAGTGGCGCAATGGTGTACCAGTAAGCGCCAATCTGCTCGATATCCTGCCTGAAAGCGAACAGGATCTGCAGGTGGAGCAGGCACGGTTGGCGATGGATGCCGCCCTGCAGCGCGAGCTGATCGTGCTGGTACGCCATCCACAGGCAGAACAGCTGTTGCCGCAATGGCTGCAGCCACTGGAAGCCGGAAGACTGTTCAGCAGGATTGATTACCGGATCGATGAACAGCTGGATGTGCTGGGCCGGCAGCTGATGGATGGCCGTGTATTGATGGTGCCGCAAGAGGTGCGACAGCAGCTGGCAGATGATCCGGCCGCTTACCTGGATGCACGGGTGGCGGCACTTTTTGATCCGTTGGCATCCTTTTCACTGGTCAGTCCGCAGCAGGACTGGCTGGGCCTGACGACATCCATTCAGCAACACTTGCAACAACAGGCGCGGATACAGGCCGGCAGTCAGGGTTTTTTGCAGATTAGCGCTGGAGGTCAGATCTGGTATGTGCTGCGTTTGCAGGCAGCGAAGGACGGTTTTGCCGGTAATAGTGCGGCAGCAGTAGCAACAGCTCTTGAGGACTTGCGCCAGCAGGTGGAACAGGCTGGCGGCGAGATGCTGGGCGCTGGTGCGCTGCTGTTCAATGCCTCGGCACAAACCCAAGCCCGGGGCGAGATTCAGTGGCTGGGCAGTCTGTCATTGCTGGGTGCGCTGGTGCTGATTGTCTGGTTTTTCCGTCGCCTCAACAGCCTGTTGGCCGCCTTGCCGGCGCTGTTTGGCCTATGGCTGGGAGTTACGGCCTGCATTGCGGTATTTGGCCAGGTCCATGCCATGACATTGGTTTTGGGCGTCAGCCTGATCGGCGTGACCATTGATTTTCCCATGCATTACATGTCCAAGGCCTGGGCCGGACAGTCTTGGAACAGCATGCAGGTGTTGCGCGCAACCCTGCCCGGCCTGTCGCTGGGCATGGTCTGTAATGCGATCGGCTATCTGGCGCTGGCCTTTACACCCTTCCCTGCCCTGAGTCAGGTGGCGGTGTTTTCCGTAGCCGGCCTGCTGGGTGCCTGGTTGTGCACTGTATGCGCCTTGCCGTTGTTGCTGGATGGCCGCCGTGCCTTGCGGCCCTGGCAGCGGCCGCTGCGCTGGATGCAACAGCTGCTGGACTGGCACCAGCAGTTGACCCGACACGTTGCCGGCCACTGGTGGTTGCTGGCTGCAGTGGTTTTTGTCGGCACAGGTTTTGCCCGCCTGCAGGTTGAAAACGACCTGCGCCAGTGGGTGTCGCTCGAGCCGCAACTGCTGGAGCAGACGCAGAAGATTGGCGAGCTGACCGGCCAGCAGCCGACCAGCCAGTTCTTTCTGGTGCAGGGCGATGATGAACGGCAGGTATTGCAGCGCTTGCAGTTGCTACTGGAGCAGCTGGACAGCTTCAGGCAGCAGGGACTGTTGACCGGTTATCAGTCAGTACTGGATGTGCTGGCCGGGCTGCAGGGGGAACCATCATTGCAGGATGCACTGGCAGGTCTGGATGAGACAACCTTGCAACCTTTGCTTGATCTGGGTGTGGAAACAAGTGAAATACAGCGGGAAATCAGCCACTTGCGCCAGCAGCAGGTGCCGGATGTAACATCCGCTCTGGCCAGTCCTCTGGCCGAACCCTGGCGAATGCTCTGGCTGCCGGATGCCCAGCATGGTGGACAGGCACTGGTACGCCTGCAGGGGCTGAGCGAAACGGATGCACTGGCTGAATGGGCGCAGGAGCAGCCCGGTATGGTCTGGATTGATCAGCCGCGCCAGCTGAACCAGCTGTTTACACAAACCCAGCAATTGGCGCTCTGGGCCAAGTTGCTGGCCAGCCTGGCCATTCTGGTATTGCTGGTACTGGTGATTGGCTGGCAGGGAGCCGTCCGTACGCTGGGAGTTTCATTGCTGGCCGCATTACTGGCGGCTGCCAGTCTTGGCTGGTTGGGCATGCCGGTGACCCTGTTCAGTGTCTTCGGGTTTTTGCTGGTTACTGCCATTGGTGTGGACTACGCCATCATGATGTACGAAGGTGTCGGCGGTGCCGCCACCAGCCTGCTGGGCGCCGCGCTGGCAGCAGCTACTACCTGGCTGTCATTCGGCTTGCTGATGCTGTCGGACACGCCGGCAGTGAGCAGTTTTGGTCTGGCGGTCAGTCTCGGGCTGGCATTCTGTTTCCTGCTGGCGCCCTGGGCGGCACGTACGCATCGGTGATGAAGTGATGGCGAGTATTTTGATGATTGGGCAACAGCCGGCAGTACGACCGCAGATGCTAGCTGCAAGAATGATGCTTTGCGTCCTGCTATTGTTGCTGGCCGGCTGTGGCAACAAGGCAGTCCTGCCGGGTGATGTCACACAGCGGGACTGGCACTGGCCATTGCCGGCCACCCTGTTGTTGCAGGTTGAGCCAACAGCAGGTGCAGTGCAGGATTACCTGCTGGTGTTGCAGGATGAAAACGGTATCTTGCGCGCCTCGCTGTTTGATCCGGCCGGTATGCCGGTGGCACGCAAACAGCTACGTGACGGACGCTGGCGTAATGAAGGATTGCTGCCGCCACATGTCGCCGCCGAAAGCTGGCTGACGGCCATTGTGCACAGCCTGACAGAAAGCACACCGCCGGCCGGCGAAAACATTCAACTGGAGCTGTCCGATGGCAGCAGGCTGCAGGTGCGGCAACTGGAGTTGCGATGAAACTACCAACCTATCTGTCCGCTCCCGGTGTGGTTTGCGCACTGGGCGATACCTTGCAGGAGGTTGCCGGTCGATTGTTTGCCGGCGACAGCCGCGGCATGCAGCCAATGGCCGGCTGGGTGGCGGATAGCACATTGACTTGCGGGGTGGTTGATACTGATTTGCCGGAAATGCCGGAGCATCTGGCGTGGCATGACACCCGCAACAACCGTCTGCTTATGGCGGCGGTGCTGCCCCTGCAGGAGCAGCTGCTGCAGCTGGTCGAACGCTTTGGTCCGCAGCGGATCGGCGTGGTGACCGGCACCAGCACCAGCGGCATTCTCGAGGCCGGCCGGCACATAGGTCATTGGGCACGCACCGGTGAGTTATCTGAATCCTATAGTTATCACCAGCAGGAGCTGGCCAATCCGGCCCTGTTTCTGGGCAGCTGGCTTGGTTTGCAGGGGCCGGCCTACAGCATCTCGACCGCCTGCACCTCGGGGGCCCGGGCGCTGCTCAGTGCCCGTCGCCTGTTGCAATCCGGTATTTGTGATGCCGTGCTCTGTGGCGGAGCCGACAGTCTGTGTCACCTGACCCTCAATGGTTTCAGCAGTCTGGAGGCGGTCAGCGAGAGTCTGTGCAATCCGTTTTCGGTCAACCGGGCCGGCATCAACATCGGTGAGGGCGCGGCCATGTTCCTGCTTACCCGTGAACCGCTGGCTGGTCATGCGCCGGTGCTGCTGGCCGGTTGCGGAGCCAGTTCCGATGCTCATCATATTTCCGCGCCGGCCCCTGATGGTGCCGGAGCCGTACAGGCCATGCAGCAGGCGTTGCAGGATGCCGGGCTGCAACCGCAGCAACTGGATTACGTCAATCTGCACGGCACTGCGACCGAGCATAACGATGCCATGGAGTCGCAAGCCGTCAGCCGCCTGCTGGGCACGGATGTGCCCTGCTCGTCCAGCAAGCCGATGACCGGCCATACGCTGGGTGCGGCCGGAGCACTGGAAGCGGCTTTTTGCTGGTTGATGCTGCAGTCGGGCTATAATCCGCAATCCTTGCTGATACCCCATTTGTGGGATGCACAGCCCGATGCACGGCTGCCGGCCATCCGGCTGGCCGGCTTGCAGGAACGGGCCGATCGCCTGCACTGGGTCATGAGCAACTCTTTTGCCTTTGGCGGCAACAATACCAGCCTGATTTTGGGAACAGCCGGATGACGTGGCCACTTGCCGAACTACTGCCGCATGCCGGTGACATGATTTTGCTCGATGCAATCGATAGTTGGGACGAGGACTCCATTGTCGCTCAGACCAGGGTTGCCGGTGACCGGCTGTTTGTGCTGCCTGACGGCAGCTGGCCGGTCTGGCTGGGTATCGAGCTGATGGCGCAGGCAGTGGCTGCCTATGCCGGTTTGCGCGCCAAAAGCAGCGGCGGACAGGTGCAGCTGGGTTTTCTGCTGGGCACGCGCAAGTTCGATTGCAATGCCACGCATTTTCCGGCTGATTGCCTGTTGCGTGTCTGGGCGCGCCGTTCGCTGGAAGATGACAACGGCATGGGCGTTTTCGAGTGCGGCATTGATGCCGACAACATTGAGGTGCGGGCCAGGCTGAATGTCTTTCGCCCGCCCCACGTGGACAGTTTCATACAGGAGGTTGCACCTTGAACGAGCGCATTCTGGTCACCGGCTCCAGCCGCGGCATTGGCCGGGCCATTGCCCTGCGTCTGGCACGAGCCGGCTTCGACCTGACCCTGCACTGCCGTAACGGACTGGCTGAGGCGAAGCAGGTGGCTGCCGAGATTGCAGAGCTGGGCCGGCAGGCCGACATCCTGCAATTCGACGTGGCCGACCGTGCGGCGGCTCGCGAGCAGCTGGAAGCCGCCATCGAGCGCAATGGTGCCTGGTATGGCGTGGTGTGCAATGCCGGTCTGACCCGCGATGGTGCCTTTCCTGCCCTGAGCGAAGATGACTGGGACAGCGTGCTGCGCACCAACCTGGACGGTTTCTATAACGTGCTGCATCCGTTGATGATGCCGATGATCCGCCGACGCAAGCCCGGGCGTATCGTCTGCATGACGTCCGTTTCCGGGCTGATCGGCAACCGTGGCCAGGTCAACTACAGTGCCTCCAAGGCCGGCCTGATCGGCGCGGCCAAGGCATTGGCCATCGAACTGGGTAAGCGCAAGATCACTGTCAACTGTGTGGCGCCGGGCCTGATTGATACCGCCATGCTGGATGAACATGTCCCTGTGGAAGAAATGCTCAAGATGATTCCTGCTCAGCGCATGGGTACGGCCGATGAAGTGGCCGGTGTGGTCAATTTTCTAATGTCTGACGAGGCGGCCTACATCACCCGCCAGGTCATTGCGGTAAATGGCGGGCTGTGCTGATGACTGGATTAAAGCGTGTGGTAGTGACAGGAATTGGAGGCGTGACCTCGCTGGGTGACGACTGGGCTACCATCAGTGACAATTTCCGCAACAACCGCAGCGGCATCCGCTACATGCCGGACTGGGACCAGTACCCGGACATGAATACCCGGCTTGGTGGTCCTGTGGTGGACTTCAAGGTGCCGGCCCACTGGACCCGTAAGCAGCTGCGCAGCATGAGCCCGGTATCGCAGTTTGCTGTCTATGCCGCCGAGCGTGCGCTGGCCGATGCCGGCCTGCTGGATGACCCTTCCATTGCCGACGGCCGCATGGGTGTTGCCTGTGGTTCTTCCACCGGCAGCCCGCAGGAGGTCAAGGTATTCGGCAACATGCTGCTCAATCAGGTGGCCCATGGTCTGAATGCCAACTCCTATGTGCGCATGATGCCGCACACCACGGCCGCCAACATCAGCATCTTCTTCGGCCTCAAGGGGCGGGTGGTTCCCACCTCCAGTGCCTGCACCAGCGGCAGCCAGGGTATCGGCTATGCCTATGAATCGATCAAGTTCGGTCGCATCCCGATGATGCTGGCCGGCGGCGGCGAGGAGCTTTGTGCCACCGAAGCCATGGTGTTCGATGCCCTGTACGCCACCAGCCAGAAAAACGACACGCCAGAGCAGACGCCCCGTCCCTATGACAGCGACCGTGATGGCTTGGTGATTGGTGAAGGGGCCGGCATTTTCGTGCTGGAAGAGCTGGAACATGCGTTGGCCCGGGGTGCGCATATCCATGCCGAGATCGTCGGTTTCGGCAGCAGTGCCGACGGCAGCCACATCACCAAACCGGAAAAGGACACCATGCGCCTGGCCATGGAGCTGGCGCTGCAGGATGCCGGATTGACTCCGGATGCCATCGGCTATGTAAACGGTCATGGCACCGCCACCGATTCCGGTGACATTGCCGAAACCTGTGCCACCAGCGAACTGTTCGGTCCGCAGATGCCGATCAGCTCGCAAAAGAGCTTCCTCGGCCATACCCTGGGTGCCTGCGGCGTACTCGAGTCCTGGTTCAGCATCGAGATGATGAACAGCGACATCTACTATCACACACTGAATCTGGACGAAGTGGATAGCCGCTGCGGCGAACTGGACTACCTGCGCGAGCCGCGCCGCATGCAGTACGAATATGTCATGAACAACAACTTCGCCTTTGGCGGCATCAACACATCACTGATTTTCAAACGCTGGAGAAATGACCCATGAAACACGCCGGAATGGCCCTGATTCTTTCCGCTGCACTGTTGGCCGGTTGCAGCACCTCGGCCCCGTTGCTGACCACCACCCAGACTCTGGATGCCCGCAAGTCGTTCAGCAATGAGCAGATGCAGACAGCGATTTACCAATCACTCCAGCGTTATGGCTGGCAGATGGATTCGGATGATGGCAGCACCATCATGGCGCACTACAACAAGCATGACCGGCATATTGCAGTGATCCGAATCGATTACAGCGCCCACCGTTTCAGCATTCGCCACCAGTCCAGCGAGGGACTCAACTACAACGCACAGCGCAATACCATTCACCGCAACTACAACCGCTGGATCCAGAATCTGGAACAGGACATCCGCTCTAAAACCAGCTTCATGTAAGCGCGGGCCGGATCATTCAGTACGACGTCCGGGTATTCCCAGGCGGATGCTGATCCGGTTTTCACCTTCGCTGATCTCGAACAGGCATTCGCTGGCCGCCGGCCGGCCCCTGTTTTGTGGAGGATTGCCGGACAGGCCGACAGGTTCACGGGGTATCCCGAGGCGGCTTAAGTCCAGGGTGTTGTTGCCGTTGACGTCCTGGAACACTTGTAGGACGTAGCTGCCGGGCGGTAAATCGGCAAACTGCAGCAGGTCGTTGTCGCTGCTGGCTAGTGCCACCGGCCGGGATCTCCAGCCGCCTGCAGCCGAATGCAGTGCACCATAGACGGCACCCTCGGGCTGGCGATTTTCCAGCTGGACCTCGAGGCTGGCGGCAACAGCTGTACAGGCGGTAAACAGCAAGCAGAACTGGCCCAGAGTGCCGGCTGTTTTCAACAGTTTTTTCAAATATTCATTCATGGCGGGATATTGGTAATGCGGCATGTATTGATAGTTGATTATTCGCAATCGGGACAGCTGGGCCACTTGGTCGATTCGGTCATCGCGCCCCTGTGCAGTAACGAAATCATACAGGCTGAGCGCTTGCAACCGAAAATATGCCAAGCCTACCTTTTTCATTTTCAAGCACACCGGATTTCAGCATGAAATCATCGTCCGTCGGTTGCAGCCAGTTAGGGAAGAAAAGGACTGGTTCAAGAGTGGCAAAACGGACCGGTCACAGCTCTGCTGGCAGAGGTTGCCAGAACAGTACCGATCAAACAGGAGAGTTATTCGTGCCGCATCACGCGCAAGACAATCTGACGGCCATTCAGGCCAAGGAACTGGCTCAGTATCTGGCGTTTGCCCCCATCGCCTTCAAGGCCGCACGCAGCCTGCTGCGTTTTGGCATCCTTGCCGAACTGGATCGCGCCGGCAAACAGGGCTGCACGCCGGAGCAACTGGCCGCTCATGCCGGACTGGACGAGTATGGTGTGCAGGTATTGCTCGATATGGGCATGAGCAGCCGCCTGCTGACTTTTGACGGCAGTCTGTACCGTCTGGCCAAGACCGGTTATTTCCTGCTGCATGACGAGATGACCAGGGTCAACATGGCCTTTACCGATGATGTCTGTTACCGCGCCATGGAGCATCTGGACGAGGCGATCAGCGAGGGCCGGCCGGCCGGTCTGCGCGAGCTGGGCGATTGGCCGACGATCTATCCGGGTTTGTCCGAACTGCCGGAGCCGGCACGTACCAGCTGGTTCGAGTTCGACCATTACTACAGTGATCATGCCTATCCTGAGGTGCTGCGCAGGATCTTTGCCGAAAACGCACCCTTACACATAGTCGATGTCGGGGCCAATACCGGCCGCTGGGCCAGACAGTGCCTGCAGCATGATGAAAGTGTGCGGATGACGCTGGTTGACCTGCCACAACAGCTGCGACTGGCCGAGGCCAGTTTGCGTGAACAACAGCTGGATGCCCGGGTCAGCCTGCACCCGGCCAACCTGCTGGATGCGGATGTGCAGCTGCCGCAGTGCGGTGATCTCTGGTGGATGAGCCAGTTTCTCGATTGCTTCTCGCCTGCACAGATCCTGCACATATTGCGTGCTGCCCGTGCGGTGATGCCGGATCATGCCAGCCTGTGCGTGCTTGAACTGTGCTGGGACCGCCAAAGATTTGCCGCTGCCAGCTACTCGCTGAATGCCACCTCGTTGTACTTCACCTGCCTGGCCAACGGCAACAGCCGCTTCTACCACAGCAGCCAGCTGCTGGAACTGTTCAGCGTGGCCGGTTTTGTCCTGCTGTCCGAAGAGGATGATATTGGGCTGGGACATACGTTGTTCAGGCTGGGCAAGGCTTAGATGCTGTCGACACGAGTGATGCTTTTAGAAACGGGGCAAACAGGCTGTCATATAGATTGAAAGGCTGCTACTGATGGATATCCGGACTGGTTTGATACTATTTTGTTGCGGTTCGCTGCTGTTGGTGGCGATATCCTGGCGCAGTTTGAAACGGCCCGGCAGCCACGGCTTTTCACGTTTTCTGGCCTGGGAGGGAATTCTTGGCCTGCTGGTGCTGAACGGGCCGGTCTGGCATGAGGAGCGGTATTCACTGTATCAGGTTATATCCGGTTGCCTGTTGATGCTCTCGTTAGTCATGGTAGTGATAGGATTATTTCAGCTCAGGCTGCATGGGCGGGCAGTGGTCGGTAGCAGAAAGGATGACAGCCTGTATTCTTTTGAACAGACCACCAGGTTGGTTGATAGCGGTATTTATGCCTGGATTCGTCATCCCATGTACCTCTCCCTGATCCTGCTGGCTTGGGGGGCAGCGATCAAGGACCTGACCTGGGTCACCCTGGTATTGGCGCTGTTTATCAGCCTCTGTCTATATGTCACTGCCCGCAAGGACGAGGAAGAGTGTCTTGAGCACTTTGGTGCCGAATATGCGGCCTATATGCAGCGCAGCAAGAGATTTTTGCCTTTTCTCTGGTGATTTTACCCGCATCCATGCAAGGTGAAGATGTGTAAGGTTTCACTTTGGGCTGTTGAACCTGTTTATTTCCTCGGACTGCTCACTTATCCTGTGTTTACTACCTGATCACCATAAGGAGATGCACAGATGAAAAAAATGTACCAGGTGCTGGCACTTGCTGCGGTCATGAGCAGTGTTCCGGCTGTTGTCCAGGCTCGTGATACCACCCATTATCTGGATTTCCAGGAGGTGATTCAGGAAGCGACCAATAGCGGCCGTTTGGACGGCAGTGTCAAGTTTTATCTGGGACACGCACCTGCGGGTGCCAAGATTGTCAGCCGTAATCTGACCACCAGTAAAAAGACCAATGCCTTTGCCAAGTCGGATCAGAAAGCCTGTAGCTGGGTGCTGC